>JBEPXB010000036.1:0-3145 GCA_041642135.1 Halobacteriales archaeon
CGTCCGGCCCGGTCTTGCTCGGGACGTCCACCTCCATGTCCTCGAACTCGTAGGTGATCTCCGCGCCGCGGCCGGTCAGCCGGTCGTAGAGGCTGATCGCCAGCTCCGGCCACGTCCGCGTCTCCTCCACCCGCGCCTCGACGTCGTCGGCCTCGCTCTCGCTCATGGTCCACGTACGTCTCGTACCGGCGAGAACTTAACGCCCGGGAAGGCGGCGAGCCCGACACCGGGCGGGAAGGTGACGGGTCACATACCGCCCGGGAACCCGGCGGGGGCCGCGCTCACTTCCGAGCAGACCGCCGCGCGAACGTGAGATAGCCCGTGTGGCCGACGCCGGCGGTGCTCGGCCGCGAGCCGCGGTCGTCGAAGTCCATCCGGCGCTGGACCGTCTCGTAGGTCTCCACCCCCACGAGCCCCGCATCGCGGGCCGCGAGCGCCGCCTCCCGGGTCCCCTCGACGAACGGCGTGTAGACGGCGAGGAACCCGCCGGCGACGAGCAGCGACGGCGCGCGCTCGACGACGGTCGGGGCGTCCCGGGTGTCGAGGGTGAGGAGGTCGAACCCCTCCCCGGCGAGGTCGTCGAGGTGGTCGGTCACGTCGCCGGTCCGCACCTCGACGCGGTCGGCCACACCCGCGAGCGCCATGTTTCCCCGGGCGACGTCGGCGAACTCGGGGTTCGACTCGTAGGTCGTGACCCGGGCACCCGCCCGGCCGAGGTACGCCGCGAGGACGCCGGTGCCGGTCCCGGCGTCGAGGACACGGTCGCCGGCCGAGGCGCCGGTGTGGCCCAGCACGAGGCCGATATCGCGGGGCATCATGGGCGCGCCCGTCCGCTCCATGTGGTCGAACAGGTCGGGACCCCGCAGTTCGCGCACGGCGAACGGCTCGCCGAGGTGGGTCTCGACGACGTCCCCGGGCTCGGCGTCCTCGGGCAGGGCGAGCACGCCGAGGTCGGTCCCCTTCTCCTCGCCCGGGGAGAGCAGGAACTCGCGGTCGCCGCTGACGAGGAGGTAGGTCGGTCGATCGGTCCCGTCTCCGGCCGCGCCGTCGTCCTCTCCGGTCGTGCCGGTCACTCCAGACGCTCGACAGCGGCCGCGAGGTCCCCCCCGGTGGCTTCGAGCGCCGCGCGCGCCTCGTCCTCGCTCGCGCCGGTCCGTCCGGCGACGATCTCGACGTCGGCCTGCGGGACGTCGACGTCGGTCGTCGCCTTCTCGGTGTCGTCGGCTTCGGTCCCGGCGTCCGCGTCGCCCACGTCGGCCCCGGCGTCCGAGCGGGGGCGGCTCTCCGGCGAGCCGACGATCTGGTAGGTGGCCTGACCCTGGGCGTCCATCCGCTGGACCTGGGCGTCGTCGAAGACGAGCTCCTCATCGGCCGTCCGGATGATCACCTCCTCGGCGTCGATATCGGTGAGGTCGATCCCCATCTGTTCCATCATCTGCTTCATCTTGCGGGGGTTGAGCCCGCCGCCGCCTCCTCCGAACATACCCGTCGGGAGGGACGCCGAATAAAAAAGCCTACTCACTCCGTGCGGACAGGAACGGCCCGCACGGGTGACCGGCCGACCGCGTACACCGCCTCCGACGCCGGACGGTCGGTGCGACGGCTCGTCGATCTCGCAACGGAAACCCCGGACCGTCTCGGCGACGGCCGGGTGCATCCACCACCCCAAGGCGGTGGGGCCCGCGACGCGTCGTCGTCCGACAACCGCGTCATCGTGGGGCCCCACTCACCCCGGTCTCCCCTTGTGGAGGTATCTATAAAGCCACCCGGCAGTGTTTTCACCGCCTGAAACGACCTGTCGAGCGACGGTGACACCTCCTAACCGTTCCGGTGTCGACGCCACGTGATCTCGAACCGGGACCGGTACTCGGCAGTCCCGTCGTCGCGCTACGCGGCCCCGTCGGTGCTCCCCACGCCCTCCCTCGTCTTCACCGCCATCCCGGTCCCGAAGTCCCGCATCGCCGCCCCCGGGAGTTCCGCACGCCCGACCGCAAGCAGGTCGCCCCCCTCGTGGACGACGAGCACCTCGTCGCCCGGCCTGATCCCCGGATCGACGTCCGTGACGAACTTCGCGAAGGCGTTCGCGCCGTCCCGGACGAACGGCTCGCTCTCGTCGCCGACGACCACGCGGTACGCCGGCGTGGAGAGCGCGGCGTGGAGCCGGCGGCCGCCGGCCACCCCGAGGGTGAACCGGCCGTCGGTCCCGTAGGAGACCAGACGGTCGCCGTCGGCGAGCACCTGCTGTGGCCGGCCCGTGCTCGTCCGTCTGACGGTCACCTCGCCGTCGCTGCCGTCGTCCCCGCCGAACAGCGCCCGGCCGGCCCCGCGCCCGAACTGGTAGTCAGCGAGCGTCCGCAGTCGGCGTCGCTCGCGCTCGCGTTCACGCTCGTCCATCGAGAGCCCCGTCCATGGCGGGCTCTCGTCCGGGCCGGTCAAACCGCTTTCGTCGCGAGCGCGACGACCCCTGTGGGGTCCGAAACCCGGGTCAGCCCCGGCAGGGGCGGGCGCGCATGGAAACCGTCTTACGGCCGACGACCCTCGTTTCGGCCGAATGGTTCTGGGTGTGGACCGTCGCATACTGGCGCTCGGCATGGCGCGGATGGCCGACGCCCTCGGGAACTCCTTTCTCATCATCGTCCTCCCCCTCTACATCGCCAGCGGCGAGATCTCGCTGGTCGGTATCGTCGACGGTCGACTCCTGGGGTTCCGGCTGACCGAGGAGTTCCTCATCGGCGTGGTGCTCTCGCTGTTCGGCTTTCTGAACAGCTTCGGCCAGCCGTTCACCGGCAGGCTGTCGGACCGCACCAACCGCCGGAAGCTCTACATCCTGCTCGGGCTGGTGATCTTCGCCGTCGCCTCTGCGGCCTACCCGTTCGTCACCTCCTACTGGTCGGTGGTGGTCGTCCGGGGCCTCCAGGGGCTCGGCGCGGCCTTCACCGTTCCCGTCACCGTGGCGCTCGTCAACGACTACGCGACCTCGAACACCGAACGGGGCGGGAACTTCGGCGTGTTCAACACCTTCCGGCTGATCGGCTTCGGCTTCGGGCCGGTCGTCGCGGGCGCGGTCGTCACCGGCGGGTTCGGGGGCGACCGCGTCGTCGACTACGTCCTCCCCGGGTGGCTGCCGGGTGCGCTCGCAGATCGG
>JBEPXB010000036.1:3155-11091 GCA_041642135.1 Halobacteriales archaeon
GTCGCCGTCCTCGGGGCTGTCGTGAGCTTCGCGCTCGTCGTCTGGCTGGTGAACGACCCCGAGACGACCCAGGCCGACGCCGGCGACGACCTCTCGGTCGCCGTCCTCGACCGTGAGGGGAGCGGCCTCGACCCGGTGTTCGTCCTCGGCGTCGGGACGCTGTTCATGGCGCTGACCATCGCGCTGTACGCCACCCTCCAGGAGACGATCAACGCCCGCCTCGGCCAGGGCTCGACGCTGTTCGGCCTCCAGTTCTCGGCGGTGGTCATCGCGAACGTCCTCCTGCAGGTGCCCGTCGGGCGGTGGTCTGACGAGTACGGCCGCCGGCCGTTCCTGCTCGCCGGGTTCGTGATCCTGATCCCCTCGGTGTTCGCACAGGGAGTCGTCACCGACCCGCTGCTGATGCTCGGGGCGCGCTTCGTCCAGGGGGTGGCCGTCGCGTTCGTGTTCGCCCCATCGCTCGCGCTCGCCGGCGACCTCGCGCGGGAGGGCCAGTCCGGGACGCAGCTCTCGATACTGACGATGGCGTTCGGCCTCGGGGTCGCGTTCGGCCCGCTCGTCTCCGGCTTCCTCGTCTCGTTCGGGTTCCTCGTCCCGTTCGCGTTCGGCGCGGGGCTCGCCGTGGTGGCGCTCGCGCTCGTGTTCACGCAGGTCGAGGAGACCATCGACACCGGCGAGGCGCTGTCCGTCGACCCGGCCCCGCAGGACTGACGACGTCCGTCCGAAGCGACGCCGGTCCCCGAATGGGGTCGACGTCATCGGGGGATCGACGACGAACGGGATCCCGTCTGACGGTACGTGTGCGGTCCGACACCGCTTTAAATTGCCGCGAACTATAGCGTCGTATGCTAGAGGCCACGAGCGCGGGAGCCATCCTCTTTCGCGATACGCGTGGCCGGCGGGAGTACCTCCTGCTCAAGAGCCGCCCCGGGGACTGGGAGTTCCCGAAGGGCGGCGTCGAGGGCGAGGAGGAGCTCCAGCAGACCGCCATACGCGAGGTGAAAGAGGAGGCCGGGATCGACGAATTCCGGCTCATCGACGGCTTCCGGGAGGACTACGACTACGTCTTCGAGGCGAACGGGAACACCATCCACAAGACGGTCCACCTGTTCATCGCGAGGTCGTTCGAGGCGTCCGCAGAACTGTCAAAGGAGCACCGCGACCTGCAGTGGCGCGACTACGAGCAGGCGATCAACACTATCACCCAGGACGGCCCCCGGGACATCCTCCGGGAGGCCCACGAGTTCCTGGACGAGGCGCTGGAGGCCGAGGAAGCCGAGTAGCGCGACGGTGACCCGGATACTCCCGGTCGCCCCCCGGTGGAACGGCCGCACCGGTTCCGCGGGTCGTGAGGTTTACGGCCGGGTCGACGTATCCGGGCCGTGCCCCGGCCGAAGGCGGAGTTCGAAGACCTGCGGCCGTTCGAGTTCCGCGACCCCGGGGAAGTGCTCGACCCCGACGAGATGTACACGGTGCGAGATGTACAGTAGAACGAGTTCGCCCGCGTGGGCGCGACCGGTCCGACCCCCGGGACCACCTGCCGCCGGCGACGAGTCCCGGCGTGACGGCGTTCGCCGGCCCGACGTGTCGGTCCGAGGTTCGCGGGGGGCGGGAGCAGGAACGGGAGCGAGAGCGAGCACGGAATCTACCGCGGTTCGTGCGACCGACGCACTCGGGCGAAAGAGCCAGGGCCGTCGGGTCCCTCACGTCCGCCGGAGATGCTCCCGGACGACGCCGAGTTCTCGACCGGGCTCGACCTCGCCTTCCTCGGGGTCGTACTGCTGGTCGTGGTGAGGTTCGCGCGAGGGGTCGCCGGCGCCGGCGGCCGGACCCCGCGGCTGCTCCGGTTCGGGGAGGGAGCGTCCGGCGCGGCTTCGCCGGTGTCGCCCGGGTCGCGGCGACCCGCCGTGCTCACTCCTCGAACGTCAGGTCCTCGTGCCAGACCGTCTCGCCGACCATGCCGTTGTCCTTGAGCTCCTGCAGGAGGTACTCCCCGGACTGGAGTCCGTCCTCCGCCGTGACCTCCTCCGGGTCGACGAGTTCGTCGTACGTCGCGACCCGCGGGTTCGGGTCGGGGTCGCGCCGCTCGAGGACGTACCCCGCGACGTCGTAGTCCTCCACCTCCACCTCGGAGGTGATCCAGGAGACGAGTCGGTCGATGAGCGAACTGGCCATGCGTGTGGCTGTCACGCAGGCCGACAAAACGTTTACTCCGGCCCCTGGGCGCTCATCGAGGCGTCGGACCGGATCCCGGTCACCGCCAGTCCTCGAGTTCCTCCGTCTCGCTCCCGAGGAACGAATCGGCACCGTACCAGGCCAGGACGGACAGCAGGGGGAGGAGGAGCGCGCCCGCGAGGACGTACTGGCCGGACCAGAGGAACCGGAACGACACCAGCACCGCCCCGGCCACGGTGAGGCGGATGAGCGCGCCCCCGAGGAAGGCACTGATCCAGTCGACCATATCGGCTCTCCCCGTGCGGGAGGAATAAGGCCTCTGCTTGGGGCATCACGCCCGGTTCGAGCGTCGTTTCGGGAGGAACGTCAGTCGCGGCGCGGGGCCGGAGTCACCCGTCACGGACGTGTGAAAGAGGCAATATCCACCGAATAATTTATATCTATTAATCGTACACATATGAAACGTCACCGTCACGTGACTGTGTCACAATGCCAGACGGCGAAAGTGTACGCTCCGATGGAGGTGTCGTAGAGGGGGACGTGTACGCCTCCGAGGAGGAAGGGATGGAGTATCGTGGGACGGCCTACACGCCGGTCGACTACGACTCGCTGGAGGTCGCCCCCGAGACGAACGACTACCCCGATCCGGGAAAAGGTGGGAACTTCCGGATCGCCGACCTGTCGCGAGTTCCCAAGGTGAACCACATCGTCGGGCCGAGCGCCGTGATGCTCGGCGCGTCGCTCGGTAGCGGGGAGACGCTGTTCTGGCCGGTACTGGTCGCGCAGAACGGGTGGGCCCTCTACTGGGCGTTCTGGGTCGGCGTCATCACCCAGTTCTTCATCAACACGGAGATCCAGCGGTGGACCATCGCCACCGGTGAGAGCATCTTCCAGGCGCTCAACCGGATCCACGGGGTCTGGCCGTGGTTCTTCCTGGTGGCCGGGTTCTTCCATCTCGGCTGGCCGGGCTGGGCCGCCGGCGCGGCGCAGGTGTTCTCCGCCGGCGTCGGCCTGGGACAGTCCAACTGGGTGATACCCGGCATCGCGCTGATGGTGCTCATCTGGCTGTCCTACCAGGCCCACCCGGTGATGTACAACGTGGTCGAGAAGGCACAGGTCGCGTTGATGTTCCTCGCCGTCGGCGCCGCGATCCTCCTGGTGCTGCTGGTGGGATCGATCGGCCAGCTCGTGAACGTGCCGGGCGGCGCGGTGAGCTTCGGGACCCTGCCGGCGGACATGGACATCGCCGTCTTCCTCGGCGGCCTGGCGTACGCCGGGGCCGGCGGCTACATCAACCTCTCGCAGGGCGTCTGGGCCCGCGAGAAGGGGTACGGCATGGGCTCCTATCAGGGCCGCGTGAAGAACCCACTCATCGGCGAGGAGCCCGAACCGGTCGAGGCGGACGGCTTCGTGTTCGAGCCGACCGAACTCAACCTCAAGCGCTGGAAGGGCTGGTGGAAGGTCACCCAGCTCGAGCACTTCCTGACGTTCGTGCTGGGCCTGTTCATCGTCGCGACGATCATGATGACGGTCGCGGCGGAGTTCGCTGCCGGCACCGAGCTGGGTGCGATCGAGATGTGGCTCAACGAGGTGATCCCGGCGGTCGGCTCGACCGGGGTCCTGCTGTACGTCGTGCTGTTCCTGGCGCTGTTCACCACGGAGTACGCCATCATCGAGGCGTTCGTCCGCAACAGCGTCGACATCGTCTACGAGATGTACGGCCGGGGCGCCGGGTGGAGCCTCCCGCGGGTTTTCTGGGGGCTCCTCACCATCTTCGTCCTGTGGGGCATCATCATCATCGGGCTGCAGTTCGAGCAGCCGTTCATCCTGCTGGTCATCGGCGCGGCCATCGCGGGCGTGATGATGTGGCCGTACAACGCGCTGACGGTCATCAACAACACCACCCGGCTGCCCGAGCACACCCAGCCCGGGTGGGCGCGCGTGGTCGCGATGTGGTGGGCGACCGGCTTCTTCGGCTACTTCAGCGTCCTGCTGATCGCCGACCAGGCCGTGAGCCGGTTCGGCCTCACCGCCTTCGAGACCTCGCCGGCCATCGTCGGCAGTAACGCCGGCGCCTACGTGCTCTGGGTACTCGCGCTCGTCGTGCAGGTCTACACGATGTACCGGTCGTTCCAGGGCAAGCGGAGCAAGGGGGGTACCGTCGACGGCGCCGAGGAGGCCCACGGGACGCTCTCGTAGCGGCCGGAACCGACCCCGCCGTTTTTGTCGACGTCGAACCAGGGACGAACGTATCGGCGTCGAACCAGGGACGAACGTATCGACCGCACCATGCCCCCCGACGCAACGAACACGACGACCGACGCCGCCGGGCTCGACCCGCTGTTCCGGATGCTCGTCGCCTACCGGCTGGTGCTCTACCTCGGCGGTCTGATCGCCATCAGCCTCCCGCTCGGGCTCGCGTGGGTGTTCGACGTCGAGCTACCGCCGGCGGTCCGGACGGCCGTCGTGGGGGTGAGCTTCGCCGTCATCCTGCTGACGTACCTCGCCGAGCGCCGCGTCGGACTCGACCAGGCCGGTCCGGCGGGCGAGTCGACCGAGTCGTACTCGGTCCGGATGCGGGCGGCGTTCCTCCTCGCGCTCGTCGGGGTGGCCGTCGGCGTCTACTTCCTCGCCCGCGGCCGGCTCGGAGTGGGGCTGCTGTTCCTCGGCGGCGCGTTCCTCTTCGGAGGTATGGCATCGCGAACCGAACGCCAGGGGGAGGGGGAGTGACAGATGGCGACGGACGCCCCCGAGGGAGCCGACTCCACGAATTCGGAGCGTGATCCGAACCCGGATCGCGAGGAGGGATCACGGGAAGTCAACACGACCGACGTCGAGGTGGAGGCCCACGTCCCCTTCGGGATGACTGGCTCGTTCCCTCTGCGGCTGGCCGAACTCTTCTTCGCGGACGACGGGCTCTACATCGTCGAGTACAGCTACGTCACGCCGTTCGTCGGCCTGACGATGGGCAAACACCGCCGCGAGGCGAAGGCGATGGCCGCCGTCTACGAGGAGTACGGACTGGACGCGGCGCTCGTCCAGGCCGACTCGGTGGTCTGGCACAGCTACGACAACGTAGAGCGGGTGGCCGTCCACGAGGGCGGGTGGCTGGGTCGCCCGAAGCTCTCGGTCTACCCCGCCGAGGGGCCGTCCCACGCCTACCGGTTCCACGACCGGGCAGCGTGGTCGGAGGCCCTGCCCGACGTCGAGGCGGCCGCCGACCGCCACGACCTCCGCCTCGACCGCAAGGAGGGGCTCGGGTTCACGCCGCGGGAGAGCATCCGGCGGTTCCTCTGGCGCCCCCGGGAGTGACGGCCCCGTGCGAAACCCTTGTTCCACGTGATAGTTCAGCCCCGGACGTGTGGGCGACTGGCGACACCGGACGAACGGCCTCGCGCTCCCGGCGTTCGCCGTACTCGTCGTCGCGCTGGTGGCCGTCCGGAACCCGGGGGCTATCGGCGTCGTGATACCCGTACTGCTGGCGTTCGGCATCCTGACGATGCTCCTCGGACTGTCGTGGCTGTTCGTGGTCGGGGAGAGCGAGTCCGAGGTCCGTCGTCGCGACCGGTCGTCCGTCACCGAGCGCGTTCCGTCGCCCGGATCCCGGCGTGACCGACAACCGCCAGCGCCAGCCCCAGGGCGTACAGCAGTGTCAGGGCCACGGAGAGCGCGAACCGCGCGGGCGGGTCGGCGTCCTCGCGCTGCCGTGCGAGCGCCCCGCACCGTTCGACCAGCCACCGGACGGTCCGTACGGTTCGGGAGTCGGGGTGTCGTTCGAGCGTGCGTGCGACCGGCGGGCTCACCGCGTAGTAGAGGCCGACGAGCGCCCGGCCGGGCGGCATCCGCGCCATCGCGTCGTCGCGGAACCCCCTGAGTGCGTCGAGGGTGGTTCCCTCGCCGGCGGTCGCGGTCGTGATGAAACACGCCGAGTGGTGCTGGGTGATCTCGACTCGGAGGAGGTCGGCCTTCGGGTAGCGGGTGGTCTCGCCCGGCGGGAACTCGAGCGTCGGCGAGACGAGGAAGGCGTCGTCCGCGTGCCGGAGGTAGACGTCGCCGTGCTCGCTCCGATTCCCTGACCGGGTCACCACGGTGACGTGCTTCTCCCGTCCGTCGCCGACGCCCTCCACCTCGTCGGCGTCCGCCCCGTCGCTCATCGTTCCCGCTGGGTCCCGGCGGGTCAAGTCGCTTTCCCCGGAGGGGGGGTCCCCGAGCGGAGTCGCGCGACTCGTGGCGGGTCGTGAGGTTTACCGCCCGGGTCGACGTACCCGGGCCATGCCCCGACCGAAGGCGGATTTCGAGGACCTGCGGCCGTTCGAGTTCCGCGACCCCGAGGAGGTGCTCGACCCCGACGAGATGTACACGGTGTACGAGATCGCCCGCGCGCTTCAGGGGGTCGCCCTCGACCGCGACCTCGACGTCGAGACCGAGAACGTCCTGCTCGACTGGGCCATCCCGTGGATGATCCACAACCAGGAGCGGTTCGTGTTCGCGAACCCCGCCTCCGACGAGGAGCCGGGCTACTACGGGCTGAAGACGGAGTGAGCGCGAGAGTGCCGCGGCGCGAGAGGTACCTGGAGGGCGGGGACGGGGGAACCACACCCTCGCTCGGATCGGGTCGGTGAAAAGTGGGAGGGCTCAGGCGGACGCCGACGGCTCCTCGACGGGGACCTCGACCTCGTCGCTCGCGGCCAGGGCGTCGGCGAGTTCCTCCTCGTAACGGCCCCAGAGCACCCAGCTGGCGACCGCGGAGAGCGTACCCATCACGAGTCCGGCCCGGAGGCCCGTCCGGTGGTCGCGGAGGCGTCGGGCGACCCCGTACGCGATGGCGAAGTTTATCCCGAAGTTGACGGCGCTGTTGAGCAGTCGGTCGGTGTCCATCCGGGCAGGAACGTGCCACACACACATAGTTCTACGCCGACCGGAACGCTACCGTGGCTCTCGGTGACCGTCCTCGGTGGCGAGTGCCCGCGGCAGACGGCGGACGACCGGAGCCGAGCGGGCGTGGACGGCACGCAGGGGCGGCGGAGTGTGGAGCGGAGCGCCTCGGCGGCCGTGGTCGATGTCGAACGCTTGAAGCCGGGGAGGGCCACAGGCGGGGTATGCAACTGCTCGTCGCCGGCGCCGATCGGGTGGACGCGGGCAAGACCACCTTCTCGACGGGGCTGGTCCACGAGACGGGGGCGACGGGCTACAAGCCCCGGGCCGGCAACGACTACTGGTTCGACCACGACGACTACCGGCGGGCGGTCGACGGCGGGCGGCTCTACGGGAAGGACGCCCACCGGCTCGCGGCGGCCTCGCCGGGCGACCCCGACCCGGAGGCGATCAACCCGGTCCACCGGCTCTGGACGCCCGTCCCCGGTCCGAGCCAGGGGCTGCTGGGACAGGAGGGTCGGGCGGTACTCGTCGACCGCGTGGGCGACCGCGGCGAGGAGCGGTGGGTCGTCAACGCGACCGTCGACCTCCCGGAGTCGGCCCGCGAGGCGCTTCCGCTCTCCGACGCGGTCGAGGTGGCCTCGGTCACCGAGTTCAACGACGCCATGCGCGAGCTCCACGTCCCGGCGATGGATGCGCTCGGCGACCGGATCGCCGGTGCCGACCGGGCCGTCGTCGAATCCTACGCCGACGTCGCCCGACCTCTCGAGGGGTTCGAGCCGGACGCGGTCGCCATCGTCGAGCCCCGCCGGGCGCGGATCTACGGCGGCGAGCGGTACGCCAACGCCTGCGAGGTGGCCTCGGGGAGCGCCCGCGAGGGGCGGCT
>JBEPXB010000037.1:0-11052 GCA_041642135.1 Halobacteriales archaeon
GAGCCGCCAGCCGGTCATCGAGTAGGTCTTCGAGCAGGCGTTCACGACGATCACGTCGTCGGGGTCGGCGAACTCCATCGGGGAGTGGTGTTCGCCGTCGAAGACGATCCGCTCGTACACCTCGTCGGAGAGACAGACGACGTCGTGCTCCTCGGCGATGCGGGCGAACTCGCGCATGTCCGCCTCCGACTGGACCGCACCGGTCGGGTTGGCGGGCGAACAGACGACGAACATCGCGGTGTCCTCGGTGATGGCCGCCTCCACGTCCGCCGGGTCGAGCGTGAGGTCCTCGCGGAGGTCCACCGGTACCGGGGTCCCGCCTGCGATGTGGGTCAGCGCCTCGTAGGAGACGAACCCCGGGTCAGGTATCAGGACCTCGTCTCCCGCATCGACGTGGGCCTCGATGGCGATATGGAGCGCTTCGGAGCCGCCGGCGGTGGCGACGACGTCCGCCGGGTCGACCGAGTAGCCGTTGTCCCGGTCGGTCTTCTCGACGATGGCCTCGCGGAGTTCCCCGGTCCCTTTGTTCGACGTGTAGGCGTCGGTCTCGCCCGACCGAATGGCCTCGACGGCGGCCTCGCGGGCGTGTTCGGGGGTCGGGAAGTCCGGCTGGCCGAGGCCGAGATTTATAGCGTCCTCGCCGGCGGCCTCGAACACCTCGCGGATGCCCGAGATGGAGACCCGCTCGACGCGGCTGGAGAAGCCTGTCATACGGGTGGTCTGCGGAACCGAGGTGGATAACTGTTCGTGGTTCGCGGGTCGGCCGAGCGGCTCCGATGTTCCGACAGGAGGGGCACGGACCCGTCGTCGCTCGTCCCGTCGCCGGGGCACACGGGGAACCGTCGGAAGCGTTCGGCCACGATCCGGCGGGACAGGGGGTTGATAAACGGCTTGCACGGGAAAGCGTAGTCACCATTCGCTGCCGGACCGACGGGGCTGTCGATGACTCCTCCGGCTCGAACCCCCGGCGACGGGGACCGAAGAGGCTCCCCCATCGAGAGGAGGGCCGACCGATGCTGACCCGGCTCAGGTCGCTGTACCGCGACTGGAGACGGGAGGATCCCCCGGGGACGGAAGCGGAGACGACACCCGGGTCGAGCCCACCGTCCCGGTCCGAGGAGTCCGACGACGAGGCGAGCGCCGAAGAGCGCGGGACCGGCCCGGCGGAACGCGAGGGACGAGCCTCGTGGCATGACCTCCTCGAGGCGGAACAGGTGTCGAAGCAGGAGCTCGGGCTGGAACTCGGCCTCCAGCCACACGAGTTCCTCGCGTGGCTGGTCCGGGACGCCGGCGGGCGGATGTGGCAGGCGGAGATGGTGGAGACCACCGGGTGGTCGAAGTCGACGGTCAGCCGCTACCTCGAGACTCTGGAGTCGAGCGGCATCGTCGAGCGGGTCCCGGTCGGCCGCCGGAAGCTCGTCGGCGTCCCCGGCGAGATGCCCGACTGCGTCCCCGAGGCCGACGGTCCCCCCGAGGGCTCCCCGATCGATAGCTGGTCCGCAGGGGTCGACGAGCCAGCCCGGGAGACGACGGGCACCTCGGGGTGACCGCGGCTACCCCACCAGTCCGACCGCGTACGTCCACGCCCCCAGCTGTGCGACGGCCACGACGACCATCGCCGCCACGCTGGGGAAGGGCCGTTCGTCACGGGTGAACGTCACGACACTCCACGCGGCGAAGGGCAGGCCGAGCAGGCTCGCGAGGGCGACGACCGGCGGGAGCACCCATCCCCACAGGACGGGGAGGAGCGCGAACGCGCCGGCCACCGAGAGCAGGTGGGCCCGGCGGAGTCGCCGTGGGGCCCACCGCGTCGGGAGGGTATACTTCCCGGCGAAGGCGTCGGCCCAGCGGTCGGGCCACTGGGTGGCGAGCAGGTTGGCGAACACGAGCAGGGCGAACGGCGCGACGGCGAGACACACCGCGAGCGACGGCGGGCCGAGCGCCGCCGCGCCGTAGTGCGGCAGCAGTAGCCCGCCGAGCAGCGCGTTGTCGATCTCGCCGAGCCCGCGGCGCGAGAGCTCCACGGGTGGGAGCGAGTACCCCCACCCCAGCAGAGCGATGGCGAGGAGGAGGCCCGCGGCCCACGGGGAGAGGGATCCGGCGGCGAGCAGGGTCGCCGTGACGAGGACGCCGAGCAGTCCCGTGGCGACGGTCGCGTCGCGGGCCAGCCGCGGGGACAGGCCCGTCCTCGCGAGCGCGCCCGACCCGCCGGAGAAGGGGGTCCGCGTCCCCGCAGTGGTCGTCAGACGGTCGGTCCCGCGGTCGGCGTACTCGTTGGCGTAGTGGACGCTCGCCGCGGTCGGGAGGAGCGCCGCCAGCCCCGCGAGGATAGCCGGAAGCGAGAGCGACTCGCCGGTCCCGACCGCGACCACGACGCCGAGCGCGTAGACGGCCGCGATCAGCAGGAGCTGTGACGGCCGGGCCATCCCCCACAGGGCGCGGAAGCGGACGAGGGACGACGCCGGCGGCTCGGTCCCGTTCCGTCTACTCACGCCCCTTTCTAGCACCGAGACGGCCATGTGTCCGTCGGTGCGTGGCGGCCGGCGCACCCGAACCGGTTCACCGGGCAAGGGGAGAGCCGCCCGGGGCGTCGGGCGTCGACCCCACCCCGATACTCAAGAGCCCGCGGTGTGACCCCGTACCCGTCCGGAGGCGAAGGGCGATGCACAGGGGAGACCGAACCGCGGACGCCTCGGGGGTCCGGGAAGCGTCGACCGCACGGGTCGAGAGGGGGGTGCCACGCGCGTGAGCGACGCGCCCGCGGACCCGCGGTGTCCGGAGTGCGGCGGGCCCATCGGCGTGACCGCGACCTACTGTATGCACTGCTCGGCGGACCTGACCGAGGAGCGAGAGGCAGCCGACACCGACGAGGACGGCACGTGGGACCAGTACGCGACCGGGAGCGAGTCCGGAACCGCACCGACGACGGGGGAACGGGAGACGGGAGAGCGGGTGAGAGACGAGCGGGAGACCGGGGGTGACTCCGGAGAACTGCTCGACGACGACGGCCTCGTGGACAACACGCTCACCGTCCTGGTCGGTATCGTGGGGGGGATCGTCGTCGGGCTGGTCGGGACGGGCGTGCTGCTCGCGGTGACCGGGAGCGGTTCCGCGCTCCTCTTCGGCCTGCTCGCCTGGCTCGGCTCGACGGCCTACCTCGTCCGGCGGGGGACGGTCCAGGGGGCGGTCTCGAAAGCCGGCTACGCCGTCGCGGTCGTCCTGCTCTCGGTGCCGTTCGTCGCGATCAGTCCGGTCGTGGACGTGGAGGGCGGTCTCGAGGGGCGCGTCGGTGGGTTCGTCGTCCTGCTCGTCCTCGTCGCGGTCCCCGCCGGCATCGCGGCCGTCGTCGGGTTCGTCGCCTCGCGGTTCGTCCCCGGGAGCGAAGGCTGACGGGGAACGGTTCTCGGATCGGTTCCGACCCGCTACGGGCCGTCGACCACGTCCTCGCGAGCGATAGCGAGCGAGGGCTCGGTCACTCGTTACCGGCGTCCTCGCGGAGCCGCCAGGCGTCCTCGCCCTCGCCCGCCGGCTCGACGACCTCGCGGCGCTCCATCTCCGACAGGACCTCCGGGAGTCGGCCGGGCTGGGCGATCTCCATCTCGATCCGCTCGACCTGGTGGTACGTCCGGAGCAGGCCGCGGATCTCCTCGGCGGTGTAGGGGCCGTCCCCGCCCTTCTCCATGACGCCGGCGGTGAGGTCGATCATGTCCTCGATGAAGTTCCACGGGTAGACGATCCAGGCCCACTCGTCGAGGCGCTCGCCGACGAAGTCGGGGGCGAACTCGCTCGTTCCCAACAGCTGTAACGTCGCGGTCCGGACCTCCCCGGGGTTCCGGTCGGTGACGTACTCGTGTGCGCGGCGGATCGATCCGCCGGTGTCGGCGATGTCGTCCATGACGAGCACGTCCTTGCCCTCGACGGAGCCCTCGGGCATCGGGTACCGGACCGTCGGCTCGCCGGACTTCTGGGCGGTGCCGACGTAGTGCTCCATCTTCAGGCTCGTCAGGTCGTCGAGTCCGAGGAAGTCACACATGACCCGGCCGGCGAACCAGCCGCCGCGGGCCAGCGCCACGACGACGTCCGGCTCGAACTCCGCGGCCTTCACGTCGTCGCTCACCTCGCGACAGAGGTCGTAGATGTAGTCCCAGTTGGTGATGGTACATTTGAACTCCTCCGGGAGGTCGGACATGCGGTTCGTTCACCGGTGGGGACCGACGGACTGCCGGCAATTAAGCGGTGCGACTCCGGCGGGCGCCCGTGGCCGGACGGGACCGGGGTCCCGTGGTCGAGACGGGTGTACGGTCGAACCCGACCACGGCCGGACCGGGTCGGTCCGGGTCGTCGCACGCGGGAACGCGCTCCCGGTTTCGTCTCGCCTGTGCATCGCCCACGGTCTCCCCGACCGGCGCCGCCGCTGGGTGGTTCGAAGACGGAGGGCACGGGGGGAGAGAAGTGCCCTCCATGGGGGATTGGCCGGCTGATTCCGGCCGGTCGAACCGACCACTCGCGTCGATTTAAGCGTCACGACACGCGCGACCGGCGCGACTGGGGAACCGGTCACGCACAGTCGAGGTCCCCGTACGGAAACGGGCGGGACGGGCGGTGGGGGGGAGGATGGGGACCGGCGACGAGGCGGAGGAGCGAAGTCACCCGGGCCCGTCGGTCGCTCCATGTGGTTTGACGACTTCGACCACGAGGCGCACGTCCGGCGGGCCATCGAACTCGGCAGGGAGGCGGCCGAGCGCGGCGACAACCCCTACGGGAGCGTGCTGGTCCGGGACGACCGGGTGGTGATGGAGGCGCGCAACGCCGTCGTCACGGAGGACGACCTGGCGGCCCACCCGGAACTCGCGCTCGCGCGGCGGGCCGCGCGCGAACTCGACCCGGAAGCGCGCGCGGAGACGGTCATGTACACGAGCACGGAGCCGTGTCCGATGTGCGCGGGCGGGGTGTACCACGCGGGGCTCGGCGGCGTCGCCTACAGCGTCTCGGCCGAGCGGTCCCGGGAGTTCGGGACGGATCTCGTCGTCCCGTCGCCGGAGGTGTTCGCGGGCGGGTCCCGCGAGGTCCCGGTCGTGGGCGGGGTCCTGGAAGAGGAGGGACTGGCGCTCCGTCGGTCGTTCGGGTAACCGATATCTGCATCGTGTCTCGGTCGATGAAACCGAAAACGGTGTTTTCAGCCCGCCTAGAAGCCCCCTACGGTTTTTTATAGCTGCACGATAGACGCCGGATGGGGGAGAGAAGAGATGAACCTGTACGCCGGATCCGACGATCGGTTCTACACCGATCTGGAGGTCTCCTGGCACTTCGAGAGCGACGAGTGGCGACCGTGCATGTGGGACAGCGAGGACGGCTGGGAACTCGTCGAGGAGGGTACCGAACTGGTGTGGCTCTTGCCGATCGGGAGGGACGAACTCCCGGACGGGATCGAGCTCCGACAGGAAGAACGCGGCCACGTGGTCGTCGACCGCCGCGACCGGGACGACCGCGACCGCGAGGAACCGGAACCGATGGTCGGGGGCAGGCCCCGGTAGGGCCGGCCCACGGCCGGGGGCATCGGCAGCAGTTTCATACCGGCGCCGTCCGTGGCCGCCGGTATGAACGACGCGGACGACGAGGGTAGCGTCGAGACCCGGCGCGCCTGCCTCGTCGACGCCTTCACCGACGAGCCGCTGCGCGGGAACGCCGCCGGGGTGATCCCCGACGCCGAGGGACTGACCGACGAGCAGATGGAGGCGGTGGCGCGCGAACTGGGCGCCAGCGAGACCGCCTTCCTCCTGCCGGCCGAGACCGACGACGCCGACCGGCGGGTGCGCTACTTCACGCCCGAGACGGAGGTCGACCTCTGTGGCCACGCGACGGTCGGCAGCCACGCGCTGCTGTACGCCGACGGGGGTATCGAGGCCGGGACGCACGCCCTCGAGACGAACGTCGGCGTCCTCGAGATCGAGATCGAGTCCGGCGGCCGGGTGTGGATGACCCAGGACGACCCGGAGATACGCGAGGTCGACGCCGACTACGACCGGCTGGGTTCGGCGCTCGGGATCGATCCGGCGGCCATGCGCGACGTGGGCGCGGACCTCCCGGTCGCCTACGCGAGCACCGGGCTGCCGTTCCTCGTGATCCCCGTCAACTTCCTCGAGCACGTCGGGAACGCCGAGCCCGACATGGGCGCGATCGAGGACCTGAGCGAGGAGTTCGACGTCGCGGGCGTGTACGTCTTCACGTTCGACACGCTGAACGCGGACTCGACGCTCCACGCCCGGATGTTCGCGCCGAGCGCGGGCGTCCCGGAGGACCCCGTGACGGGGACTGCCTCCGGGGCGGCCGGCGCGTACCTCGACCGGTTCGGCGCGGTCGACACCGACGCGATGCGGTTCGAGCAGGGACACTTCCTCGACCGCGGCGGGGCCGTCCACGTCGAGGTCGGCGAGCGCGTCAGGGTAGGCGGCGACGCCGTCGTCTCGCTGGAGGGACGACTGCTCGTCCCCACCGCGGCCGAGGACGACATCCTCGAGGTCTGAGGCAGCCGATCCCTCGAAAGGTGTTCCGGGGAGCACGGCCACGACCGGTCGCACGGCTGTCACGCTGTGGATCGAGGTCGTCCGTCGCGGTGATCCCTCGACGGCGCCCCCCGGTCCGGTTCGTTCCAGTGGGCGGTGAGCACACTCCCTCGGAGGGCGAGGACGCGTCCGCCGGACGAACGGGAACCTTACTCGCTATCGAGTTACTTCTCGGAGGATCCTCCGACGCATTGCGAAGGCATAAGGCCGGTCCCGTGTCACCCGAGGACGATGGCAGAGCGCGGACGCGAGACCCCGGTCCTGTGGCTGGAACGGGTACGATCGGAGGACATCGACTCCGTCGGCGGGAAGGGTGCGTCCCTGGGGGAGATGACGGCGGCCGGGCTCCCCGTCCCGCCGGGGTTCGTCGTCACGGCCGAAACCTACCGTTCGTTCATCGAGGAGACGGGTATCGCCGAGGAGCTGTTCGAGGCCGTCGAGGTCGACGCCGACGACTCGACGGCGCTGGCCGACGCCGAGGCCAGGGCCGAGGAGCTGATCCTCGGGACCGAGATGCCCGCCGAGCTCCGCGAGGACGTCCTGGCCGCGTACGCCGACCTCGACGACGGGGAGGCGTTCGTCGCGGTGCGCTCCTCGGCCACCGCCGAGGACCTGCCCGACGCCTCGTTCGCCGGGCAGCAGGAGACGTTCCTGAACGTGACCGGTGAGGACCTGATCGAGCGAGTCAAGCAGTGCTGGGCCTCGCTGTTCACCCGGCGGGCGATCTACTACCGGGGGGAGCAGGGGTTCGCTCACCGCGACGTCGACATCGCGGTCGTCGTCCAGCGGATGGTCGACGCCGAAAAATCCGGCGTGATGTTCACCTCCCACCCCTCGACGGGCGACGAGGAGATAATCGTCGAGGCCGCGTGGGGACTCGGCGAGGCCGTCGTCTCCGGCTCGGTCTCGCCGGACAACTACGTCCTCGACCGGCGGACCGGCGAGATACTCGAGGAGACCATCTCGGACAAGAAGACGATGATGGTCAAGGACCCCGAGACGGGCGAGACGGTAGAGCGCGAGGTCGAGCCCGAACGCCGGGAGGCCCGGGTACTCGAACCCGACGAGATCGAGCGGCTCATCGAACTCGGCGAGACCGCCGAGGACCACTACGGGAACCCACAGGACGTCGAGTGGGCGATCGCCGACGGGGAGGTGTTCATGCTCCAGTCCCGGCCGATCACGACCATCTCCGACCCGAGCGGGATCGCCGGCGTGACCGACGGCTCGGGGAGCCTGGAGAGCGGGAGCGAAGGGGAGTCGGGGGGCGGTGCGATGCTGATGAAGGGGCTCGGCGCCTCCCCGGGCATCGTCTCGGGGGCCGCCCGCGTCGTCCGCAAGCTCGACCAGCTCGACAAGGTCGTCGAGGGCGACGTCATCGTCACGGAGATGACCACCCCCGACATGGTGCCCGCGATGAAGCGCGCCGCGGGGATCATCACCGACGAGGGCGGGATGACCTCCCACGCGGCCATCGTCTCGCGCGAACTCGGGGTGCCCGCGGTCGTCGGCACCGGCGAGGCCTCGAAGACGCTCTCGGACGGGCAAGTCATCACGATCGACGGCGACAAGGGGACGATCACCGAGGGGGCCGCCGAGGAGGAGACCACCGAGGAGGAACAGCTCGAGGAGATCCGGCCGCAGAACCCCGTCAAGCCCATGACGGCGACGGAGGTGAAGGTCAACGTCTCCATCCCCGAGGCGGCCCACCGTGCCGCCCAGACCGGCGCCGACGGCGTCGGCCTGCTCCGTATGGAGCACATGATCCTCTCGACCGGCGAGACCCCCGAACACTACATCGAGCACCACGGGGCCGACGCGTACATCGAGGAGATCGTGGCCGGCGTCCGCGAGGTGGCCGACGAGTTCTACCCGCGACCCGTCCGGGTTCGGACCCTCGACGCGCCGACCGACGAGTTCCGCACCCTCGAGGGCGGCGAGGACGAGCCCCACGAGCACAACCCGATGCTGGGCTACCGGGGTATCCGGCGCTCGCTCGACCGGCCGGAGGTGTTCGAACACGAACTCGAAGCGTTCCGCCGGCTCTACGACATGGGCTACGACAACGTCGAGGTGATGTTCCCGCTGGTCAACGACGCCGAGGACGTCGTTCGCGCCCGGAACCTGATGGAGGCGGCCGGTATCGACCCGGACAAGCGAACCTGGGGCGTGATGGTCGAGACGCCCGCGAGCGCGCTCTGCATCGAGGAGATGGCCGGGGCGGGCATCGACTTCGCCTCGTTCGGCACGAACGACCTCACCCAGTACACCCTCGCGGTCGACCGGAACAACGAGCACGTCGCCGACCGGTTCGACGAACTCCACCCGGCGGTCCTCGAGCTCATCGAGACGGTGATCGAGACCTGCCGCGAGCACGGCGTCGACACCTCTATCTGCGGGCAGGCCGGCTCGAAACCCCGGATGGTCAAGTTCCTCGTCAACGAGGGGATCTCCTCCATCTCCGCGAACATCGACGCCGTCCGCGACGTCCAGCACGAGGTCAAGCGGGTCGAGCAGAAGCTCCTGCTCGACTCGGTCAGGTAGGCGATCCGACACCACAACCGCTTTGCGGGCGGCCCGTCCACGCCGGGCCGTGTGTCCTCCACGCCCGGACCCGTAGCTCCGTCGGTCCCGACCGACGACTGACCCGACGGACGCCGGGCGTCCCCGGAACACGGCTTTTTTACGGGGCCACCCCGCAGCGGCCGTATGCGCGCAGTCCCCGCGCTCGTCCTCGCCGCCCTCCTCGTCCTCTCCGGCTGTGGCGCCCTGGGTGGGTCGAGTCCGACGGCGACGCAGACCCCGACGCCAACCGGAACGCCGGACGCCAGCGCCGTCCCCGGAGTGTCCGACGGTCGACTCGCGGACCCGGGGGCGCTCCTCTCGGCCCACGAGGCCGCGCTCGTCGAGACGGGCTTCGAGTCGGACTTCCGGGTGAACGCCACCGAGCGGTTCCAGGGGGAGGTGTACGACGCGAGCAGCAGACAGCGGACCATCACCGAGCCGGGGGGCGACGAGTACGTCTTCCGCACGACGCGGGCCACGGGCGTCCGGTTCGACACCTGGGGGAACCGCTCGGTGTCGGTCACGCGCGGGCAGTCCGGCGAGACGGTCCGCTACCAGGTGGGCCGGTCGACCGGGACCGAGGTGCTGACGAACCGCGCAGGGCTCCGCTCGTTCCTGACGGCGACCGGGTTCGAGGTGCGCGGCGTCGAGGCGCGGTCGAACCGCACGCTGGTCACGCTCGTCTCGACGGGAACGCCCGACCCCGCGTCGTCGCCGGGCGTCGTTCCCGAGAACGCCACCGACCTCCGGGAGTACGAGGTCCGGGCGGTCGTCGACACGGACGGTCGCGTCCTCTCGCTCCGGGCCACCGCCGAGTACACCATCGACGGCGAGGAAGGGTCGATGACCGTCACGTACGGGGTGATCCGGCTCGACCAGCCGACCGTCGACCGGCCGGACTGGGCCGCGGAGACCCTGCGCGAGGCCGGCGGAACGCCCACGCCGACCGGGTAGCGGGGAACGCCGCGGTCCCCGCCTCGGGACCGCTGCTGGCGACCCCGGTATCGTCGTGTAACTCCGCCGGATGTCGGGTACGTCGATGCCAACAGGCTTAGGACCTCGCTCCGAGTAATACCGGTCGTGCTGGATGCCGCCGCGGTCGTCAGTTCGCTCGCCCTCCACCCGCCGCCGACCGCCGGACCCGTCGTCGAACTCCCGCTGAGCTTCCACCAGGGGATCTACCACACGCTCGAGCGGGCCGTCGCGCGGGCGACCGGCCCGCTGGGGCTCGTCATCATCTTCGTCTACTCCTTTCTCATCGCGTTCGTCCTTCCGCTCCCCTCGGAGATCGTCCTCGCGACGCCGCTCCGTCTCGGGCTCCCCTACGCCGTCGAGATCGGCCTCATCATGCTGGTCAGCGGCGCGGGGAAGGCCTGCGGGAGCGTCTTCGCGTTCGCCATCGGCCAGGAGGCGAAACAGTCGGGACCGGTCGTCCGCTTCCTGCGTCGCTCGCGGTTCGACGTCGTCGCCTGGTCCGAGCGACAGACGGTCGAACTCGCCCGGAAGTACGGCTACGTCGGCCTCGCGATGGCGCTCTCGGTCCCCTTCTTCCCCGACACCCTCTCGATCTACGCGTTCGCCGTCCTCGAGGAGGACTACCTGAAGTTCGCGGCCGCCACGTTCGTCGGCAGCGTCGGCCGACTGCTCGTGACCGTCGCCCTCCTCGGCGGGGCGGCGGCCGTCATCTGAGCGTCGGCGTCGACGGCGGGCAGGCCGGCCTTGGCAGGGACCAAGGTCACCGCTTTGATCTCGCACGGCGTGTATAGGTCATGAACTACAGACGTCTCTCGAGCGGCGTGGTGCTCGGCGGTGTCGTGGTCCTCGTGGGGCTCGTCCTGCTCGCGCGGACGACCGGGCTCTACGACACGGGCCCGCTCCTCCGGTACGTGCCGTCGCTGTTCGTCCTCGTCGGACTGTACGCGCT
>JBEPXB010000038.1:0-11034 GCA_041642135.1 Halobacteriales archaeon
CTCGGTGTCCGGTACCTGGTTGAACGTGTAGATGTGAAGCCCCCGGATACCGTACTCGGTGTCGTCGGCATAGGGGGCGAGTCCGCCGACGAGCTTGTCCGGCGTGTACTTCCCCCGCGAGCCGACGAGCTGCTTGACGAACCCCAGGATGCCGCTGGTCTTCCGGAGGAAATCTATCGAATCGCCGACCCCGACCTTCTGCGAGATGCCGAGCAGCCGCTGGTACTTCATGACGCCCGGGATCCCGACCTCGATCGGGAGTTCTACGCCCCGTCCTCGGATCGCCTCGATCCACTCGAGGACCGCGTCGGGGTCGTAACAGAGCTGCGTGACGATGTACGTGGCGTGGGGCTCCTTCTTGGCCATCGCCTCGGCCAGCGTCTCGTCGTCGAGGAACGCGTGACCCTCCGGATACCCGGTGATGCCCACCTCCTCGAAATCGTAGCCGAGGTCCTCCATCGCCACGAGCAGCTGGTAGGCGGAGTCGAACTCGCCCTCGGGCTCCTCGCGGTCACCACCCGGGACGAAGACGTCGGTGACGCCGGCGTCGGCGACCCGCCCCATGACCTCGTCGAGGTGGTCCTCGTCCCGGACGTAGCGGGCCGCGATGTGCGGGACGATCTCGTACCCCTCCGCGGCCGCCTTCTCGGTCCACTCGACCGTCGACTCGAGGCCGAGCGTCGGCGAGGTGGTGATAGCGATCTCCGCGCCGTCCGGGAGATGACCCATCTGTTCCCCGAAGCTGTCGAACGGCATCAACTCGAACCGTGGCTCCGCGAGCAGCTGCTGTGCGCCGTCCGTCGTCGGTTTCGAACGCGTCCTGAGTGCCATTGTATGGTGTCGGTGGCGGGGGCCGCCCGCGTCCCGTGAACGTCGGGGCTCGAACCGTAACACCCTGTCGCTGCCGGCGGGGTGTTTCCCGTCGGCGTGCGACCTGACGGGTCCGGGGTCCGAGCCGGGCGCCTCGCGGGCGACGACCCGGTTACTGTTCGGCGTCCTCCCTGGCGTTGAGCTTGGCCTGCTCGCGGGCGCTCGGGTTGACCGACTCCTTGAACGGCACCTCGGCGACCGTCGCGTACACCGGCTCGCCCGGCTCCTCGGCGTACTCGTCGGGGAGGTGGACCGCGAACTCGACGTCGAGGTCCTCCTCGTAGATCTCGTCGTCGAGGGTCGCGTCGGTCTCGGCCTGGAGCTTCTCGGCGGGGACGAACCCCATCCCGATGTTCGTCTCGAGGTCGGGGTTCCACCACGGTGAGGTCATGTAGCCACACTCCTCGTCCGTCTCGGGGTCCGAGATCAGCCAGAAGTCCGGCGCGTAGTCGCGGATGGGCTCGCCGGCCATCTTCAGGCCCACGAGCTTCAGGTTGAACGGGTACTCGCCGTCCTCGATCAGTTCCTTCTGACGCTCCAGTTCCTCCTTGCCGATGTAGTCGCCGTCCTTGTCGTCGGGGACCTGGTAGCCGAGGTTGACCTGGAACGGCGAGGTCTCGTGGTCCATGTCCTGGCCCCAGGACATGATGCCCGCGGCGATGCGCCGGTGGTGGCCCGGCGCGATCTGCATCCCGCCGTGCTCGACGACCGACTCGTGGACCGGGTCCCAGACGCGCTCGGCGTACTTCGAGGCCTCCTTCACGTAGATCTCGAACCCCTTCTCCCCGGAGAACCCGGTCTGGCTCACGAGCACGTCGACGCCGTTGACCTCCGCGTCCATCAGCCCGTAGTAGGGGATCTCCGAGACTTCCTCGCCGACGACGTCGATCATGACGTCCTCGGAGAGGGGGCCCTGTATCTGCATCGGGGCGACGTCGATCTCGTCGATCTCGACGTCGAAGTCCATGCCGACGTTCACGCCCTGGAGCCACTGCATCAGCGTCGAGTCGGAGATGGAGAACCAGAACTCGTCCTCGGCGATACGAAGCAGGATCGGGTCGTTCAGGATCCCGCCGTCCTCGTTGCAGAGGATGACGTACTTGCCCTTCATCGGCTCGATGGCCGTGGCGTCCCGGGTGATGACGTAGTCGGTGAGCGCCTCGGCGTCCGGGCCCTTCACGCGGATCTGGCGCTCGACGGCGACGTCCCAGATGGTGACGGCCTCCGTCAGCGCCTCGTACTCGGCCATCGCGCCGCCGTCCTCGGGTTCGACGAGGCCGCGCGGGTGGTAGATGCGGTTGTAGACCGAACACCGCCACGCGCCGTTCTCGTTGAACGACTTGTGGAAGAACGGCGACTTGCGGACGCGGGTCGAGACCAGCATCTCGATGCCGGGATCCCCGGACTGGCGGAGGTTACGCGGCAACACGCGGTCGGACTGGTCCACGCTCGGGTGGTTCGGGTGCTCCTGTTCTGACATCGCTTCACGGGGACACGCCCGGTCTACATAAAAGGCGGGCGTGCCGCCGGGACGTACGTCCCGGCGATCCGTCGGTAAGGACTTCAATTCGGCCGAATACGGGGATTTCGGGCTCCCGTAGTCGGAGGGCGGTGTGACCTCCGTCCGCCGACTACACTCGACAATCTATAGATACGTTGTGGATTCGTACCGTCGTGGATCCGCGCCGGGACCGCGCTACCCGGGCCGCGAGCGCGGTCGGGACGGGCCGGACCCGCCGGATTGATTAGACTCGGTCCGATGGTTGGGTCGTGACGTTCGGCGGGCGCGCCGCCCGTGCGCGCCGGGCCGGGCGGACGGTGATCAACCATGCCAGTAGACCCCAACCCGAAGACGGAGGCCGAGGCGAGCGGAGGTCGGTACCCGTGACCCACGTCCTCGACGGCAACGCGGTCGGCGACCGGATACGCGAGGAACTGCGCGACTGCATCGAGGCCCTCGGCGATGAGGGCGTGACGCCGGGGCTCGCCACGGTGCTGATGAGCGAGGACCCCGCGAGCGAGACGTACGTCTCGATGAAACAGAAGGCCTGCGCCGATCTCGGCATAGAGAGCTTCCACCACGAACTCGACACCGAGGCCCCGGCCGAGGAACTGTTCGACACCGTGGAGTCGCTTAACGCCGACCCGGAGGTACACGGCATCCTGGTCCAGATGCCCGTCCCGGACCACGTCGACAAGCGGACGGTGCTCCGGAGCATCGACCCGATGAAGGACGTCGACGGGTTCCACCCCGAGAACGTCGGGCGGCTCGTCGCGGGCGACGCGCGGTTCAAGCCCTGCACGCCCCACGGCGTCCAGAAGCTGCTCGAGGCCGCCGACGTCGACCCCGAGGGCAAGGACGCCGTCGTCGTCGGCCGGTCGGACATCGTCGGCAAGCCGATGGCGAACCTCCTCATCCAGAAGGCACCGGGCGGGAACGCCACGACGACGATCTGTCACTCCCGGACCGACGATCTGGGGGAGAAGACACGGCAGGCCGACATCGTCATCGCCGCGACGGGCTACCCCGAACTGATCGACGGTTCGATGCTCGCGGAGGGCGCGACGGTGATCGACGTCGGCGTCAACCGCGTGGACGCGGACAACGAGAAGGGGTACGAACTGGTCGGCGACGTCGAGTTCGAGAGCGCGAAGGAGAAGGCGGGGGTCATCACGCCCGTCCCCGGTGGGGTGGGCCCGATGACCATCACGATGCTGCTGTACAACACGGTGAAGGCCGCGAGCCTCCAGGAAGAAGTCCCGGTCGACCTGCCGTAGGCTCCCAGGGCAGTCCTCGACGATCGCACGGCGGCCACGCGGAGCGGCCGCGGCGATTCGTACCGACTTTCGAACAGTTCTTGTTCCGTCGTCGCTCGACATCCTCGTTTCGGAAAAGCCGAAACCGCCGTACTGCGTCCGACTTCCCGGTCCCGGGGTCGGCGCCTCCGTGAGACTTAAGCGGCGTTCGAAGCGAGCGGTTACCGTCACGGGCGCCGCACGGGCGCCCCGAGATCAGATCATGAGTCAGGACGTCTCCGGGTCCGTCGGGTTCGCCGACATCGAGGCCGCGATGGAGCGGCTCGACGACCCCACCGTGGTCAAGCACACGCCCGTCGAGCGGAGCACCTCCCTCGAGTCGATGTCGGGTGCGGAGGAGGTCCATCTGAAGCTCGAACAGCTCCAGTGGACGGGGTCGTTCAAGACCCGCGGGGCGTACAACAAGATACGGACGTGCCTCGAGTCGGGGTCGGTCGACCGCGTCGTGGCCGCCAGCGCCGGCAACCACGCCCAGGGGGTCGCGCTCGCGGCGACGAAACTCGGCGTCGACTCGACCATCGTCATGCCGCGGAACGCCCCGCAGACGAAGGTCGACGCGACGCGAGGGTACGGCGCGACGGTCGAGCTCGTCGGCAAGGACTTCCAGGAGGCGATGCGGTACGCCAAGGAGGAGGTCTCGGGCCCGGACACGGAGTTCGTCCACGCGTACGACGACCCGGCGATCGTCGCCGGCCAGGGTACCCTCGGCGTCGAGATGGCGGAGGACGTCCCCGACCTGGACACCGTGGTCGTCCCCATCGGGGGCGGCGGGCTCATCTCGGGCATCGCGACGGCGTTCGCCGAACTGAGTCCCGGGACGCGGATCGTGGGCGTGCAGGCCGACGGCGCCGCGACCGTCCCGGAGAGCCTCGACAAGGGGATACCGGTGACCCTGGAGGACGTCGACACCATCGCCGACGGCATCGCCACCGGCGGCATCTCCGAGCTCACCCTCTCGATCATCCAGGAGCACGTCGACGAGGTGGTGACGGTCACGAACAGCGAGATCGCCGACGCCGTCCTGGTGCTGATGGAGCGGGCGAAGCAGGTCGTGGAGGGCGCAGGAGCGGCCTCGGTCGCGGCGATCCGGAGCGACGCGCTCGACGTCTCGGACGAGCGGGTGATGCCGCTGCTCTGCGGTGGGAACCTCGACATGACGATGCTCCGGGCAGTGCTGATCCACGCGCTGACCCGTCGCCGCCAGCTCCTCCGGCTGCGGGTCCGCATCGACGACCGGCCGGGGAAGATGGCGGAGATCTCGGGGGTCATCGCCGACCACGGCGCGAACATCCAGAACGTCCGGCACGACCGGGCTCTGGAGGACCTCGACGTGGGCGAGGCCTACCTCGTCTTCCAGGTCGAGACCACCGGGGCGGGCCACGCCGCGAACATCGTCGACTCCATCGCCGACCACGGCTACGAGGTCGAGGTGGTCAACCGCGCGACCGCTGATCGCGGGCCCTGAGGCGTACGGCCAGCGGCGCGGAGTCGGCCACAGGTTTAAACGACCGGATTATCGCATACCAACCTTTATAACTAATCATTCGTTTGACTGCGTGAGGCATCGTAGCATGACAGTCGATGGCGGCGACGGGTTCGTCCACCGTGTCGACCTGCGGCGAGGGGTGGGTGTGGCGGGATGGACGCGGCGAGGGCCGCCCTGACCAGCGAACCGAAGACACACAGACAATCATGAGTGCAGCACACGAACGGACAGTGGAGAACGGAACGGAGGTAAAGTATGGCTGACGGGGAGGATGAGACAGTCGGCGAGACGTCACAGGGACTGCAGGTGGAACTGTTCCACCCCGATTCGGACCGCAAGCCGGGGGACACGAACATCGAGCGGTTCGGGTTCGACGTCCACCCGGTGGTGTTCCCCGTCGCGCTCGTCATCATCGTGGCGTTCGTCGCCGCGACGCTGGCGCTCGGCTCGGCCGCGTCGGAGGCGTACGGCGCCGTGTTCGACTTCATCAACGTCAATTTCGGGTGGTTCTACATCCTCGCGGTTAACGTCTTCATCGGCGCACTCGTCTTCTTCGCCCTCAGCAAGTACGGCAAGATCCGCCTCGGGGGCGTGGAGGCCGACCGCGAGTTCAGCACGTTCGCCTGGACGGCGATGCTGTTCAGCGCCGGGATGGGCATCGGGCTCATGTTCTTCAGCGTCGCCGAGCCGATGTGGCACCTCGGCACCGGCGGGGGGAACCTCTTCGACGTCGCCCCCCAGTCGGGGGCGGCCGCACAGGCCGCGTTGGGCGTCACGTTCTTCCACTGGGGGTTCCACCCGTGGGCCGTCTACGGGCTCGTGGCGCTCGGACTGGGGTTCTTCTCGTTCAACCGCGGGCTGCCGCTGACCTTCCGGTCGGTGTTCTACCCGCTGCTGGGCGACCGGATCTACGGCTGGCCCGGACACGTCATCGACCTGGTGACGGTGTTCGCGACGCTGTTCGGCCTGGCCACCTCGCTGGGCCTCGGCGCCCAGCAGGTCAACGTCGGGCTCTCGCGCGTCACCGAGACGCTGACCGGGAGTTCGCTCGTCCCGATCGGCGTCACGTCGCAGGTGCTGATCATCGCGTTCATCACCGCGATCGCGACACTGTCGGTCGCGGCCGGGCTGGAGGGCGGCGTCAAGCGGCTGAGCACGCTCAACGTCTACATCATGATCGTCTTCCTCGCGTTCATCTTCGTCGCGGGGCCGACGCTCTACCTGCTCGACGCCATCCCGCAGAGCATCGGGTTCTACCTGCAGAACTTCGCGTTCATGGCGTTCTTCACCGAGAGCTTCCTCGGCGAGGGCGTCCAGGGCGGCTACGCCGACTGGCAGCACTTCTGGACCATCTTCTACTGGGGCTGGTGGATCGCGTGGTCGCCGTTCGTCGGGCTGTTCATCGCCCGCATCTCGAAGGGCCGCACGGTCCGGCAGATGGTCGTCGGCGTGCTCCTCATCCCGACGGCGTTCTCGTTCGTCTGGCTGGGCGCCTTCGGCGGCGCCGCCATCTACGCCCAGCAGGTCATCGGGACGGGGCTGTACACCACGCTGACCGAGGCCGAGAGCTTCGGGCAGGCACGCGCCATGTTCGCCATGCTCGAGGCGTTCCCACTCACGACCATCACGTCGGTCGTGGCCGTGCTGCTCGTGACGACGTTCTTCGTGACGTCCTCGGACTCGGGGTCGCTGGTCATCGACCACCTGACCTCGGGCGGCAAGCACGACGTCCCCCGTGCCCAGCGCATCTTCTGGGCAGTCAGCGAGGGGACCGTCGCGGCGGTGCTGCTCATCGGGGGCGGTGCTGCGGCCACGAACGCGCTCCAGACCGCGGCCATCACGACGGGCCTGCCGTTCGCGGCCATCCTCCTGCTGATGGTCTACACGGTGTACCTGGGGCTGAAGAGCGAGTACGAGATCCTGCAGTCCGAGGAGTTCCGCGAGCGCATCGGCGAGATGAGCGGCGAGGGTGACTTCGTCATCGATCGGAGCGGCGGCGACGTCGTCACCGGCGTTCGCGAGGGCGGGTCCGAGACGGACGACTGATCCCTCGGCGCGGCCGTTCTTTCGAGACCCGGTCGGATAGCGGTCGCCGCGTCGGTCCGGGACCGAGGTCGGAGTCGATGGCTCAGTAGCTCGATGGTTCAGTAGCTCAGTAGAACTCCCACTCGTCGTCGTCCTCGTGGCTCCGCCGGACCCCCTCCTCGTCGGGGTCGCGGTCCTCCGGCCACTCGATGCCGCCGGTGAGGTGCTTGTAGACGGTCCCGCCCGCGGCGACGAGTATCAGCACCAGGACGAGCGTCCCGGCGAGGCCGACGAGGTCCGGCACGAACTCCGGCAGCCCGAGCTGGAACACCGGGGCAGTGGTGAAGGTCATCCTCTCGTCCGAGGGGCCCCAGCGGATTGAGTGTTGTCCACGAGGCGGATCCCACGGTGTCACGGGCGCTCAGGTGTCGCCGTCCACCCGCTCCCCCACCTCCGAGACCGCCGAGGCGGTGAGCCACCGGCGGACGGCGCCGCCGATGCCCATCGAGACGACGAGCACCCAGAGGGCGGCCGCGAGGGCGAACGCGAGCGACGACGCGAGCACCGCGATGAGCCCCGCGATCCCGGCGCCGACGACCAGTCCGGCCCACCGGTCGGGCGCCCATCCGACCTCCACGACGGTCGACCCGACGACGGTGAACCCGAGCGCGCCGGTCGCCAGCACCGACGCCACGCCGAACGCGGGGCCGAGGAGGCCGGTGTTCTGCCCGAACAGTTCGAACCCCGAGAGCCGGACCCCGAGGTAGAAGACGACGAAGAGGACGACGAGGTGGGCGGCCACGCCGTAGACCGTCGACGCCAGCGGCCTCGACCGGGTCGCGTCGATCGACCGCTCGACGAACGGCCCGAAACGCAGGACGAGGAGGCCGCCGAGCGCCAGTACGGTCGCGAACGCGACCCCGGCCCGAACCTCCGGCGGCGCGTCGAGGACGACGGTCGGGTCGAGGGCCCCGGGCGGGCCCACGACCACCTGTGCCGCGAGCGGGTCCGGTCCGACCGCCGAAGGCCCTGCCATCGGCCACCCTTGCGAGTCGAACGGGGAATAGCTGTCGCCGCACACGGTACCGGGACGGCCGATAGTCGGGGCGGTCGGGCGAACCGCGACCGGACGGAAGACAGCGACTCGCTAACGGCCGCGTTCGCGGGGCTTATTGCCGTCGTGCCCCTACCACCGACCAGAATGGGAACGGCCGCGTACGTGTACGACCTCCTCCGGAACCTCCTCGACCGGATCGTCGACCCGCTCCGGGCCGACGAGTCCGTCGAACAGTTCACGCTCTCGATCCCGGAGGCGCAGACGACCACGGTCGATAGCGTCCAGGGCTGGCAGAATCGCCCCCCGGCCGTTCTCGCGTGTCCCGGCTGCGAAGCGGACATGCACCAGCACAACGCCATCGGCCCCATCTCCTGTGGGAACTGCTACCGGGAGTTCCCGAACGAGACCTTCGCCGACCACGAACTCCGCGGGATGACCTGTCCGCGGTGCGACGCGGCCATGAAGTACGGCCGGCGCCATCCGCAGATGTTCGACATCCCCGAGTGGGCGACCTGTCCCGACTGCCAGTACCACTGGGACCTCGACCACTGGTTCTGAGCGCGGGACGAAGTTATAAGCCCGGCCCCGGGGAAGCTTCGACCGACTGGTGACCCCCCGTGCCGGACCTCTCGACGCCGCTAGCGGTGCTCGCCGTCGTCATGTTCCTGCTGGCGCTCCTGCTGTTCGCCGCCGGCGAACTGCTCGTCGCGGGCGTCCTGATGCTCGCGGTCAGCATGACGATCTACTACCGGGAGACCCGGCTCTGAGCGGCGGGCTCGGGAGCCGACACCGGAGGGGCAGTCCCGTTTAGTCCGTCTCACCCCGACGGATCGTCGTGACCGGCACCGTCGAGGACTGGAGGACCTTCTCGGCCGTGCTCCCCAGGAGGTTCCCGAACCGGCCGCGGTAGCCGGAGCCCATCACGATGAGGCCGACGTCCTCCTCCTCCGCGTAGTCGATGATCTTCTGGTGGACGCGGGGCCCGACCTTGATCTCGGTGTGACACTCGACGCCCGCCGCCTCGGCCCGGTCGGCCACGTCGTCGAGGATCTCCTGGCCGTACTCCTTGGCCCGGTCGATCTGGTCTTCCATCGGCTCCGACAGCCAGGGGTTGCCGCCCTCCTCGATCACGTACAGCGCGTAGACCGTCGCGCCGACCGACGCCGCGAGGTCGATCGCGTGGTCGACACCGCGTTCGGCGTCCTTGCTCCCGTCAGCCGGTATGAGGATGCGTTCGTACATCGGCGGATCCGGGCGGTGTGTTGTCTAGTATCATAGAAATAGTTTGTGACGAGTGCGGACACACGGATCCGGAAGGTTCGACACCCGGACTCTCGCGGGTCGTGTCGTCGCCGTCTGTGGGGGTCGAACCTACCGAAACACCCAAAAACGGGCCGGCCGACGACCGGCGACGGCGTCCTCGATGCCGCGGCCGGGTCGACCCCACCTCGGGACCTCGGCGGGCGTCAAAACACGATCTGTCGGATGTTCTATTTTTCGAGGAACGGCGTGGGGAGCTACCCCCTCTCGATGGAGGTCGAGTGGTCGGGACTCCCGCCGGGAGTCCGACGGTCCGGCGGGTTCACTCGGTTTCGTCCGGGTCGTCCTCTCCCGCCTCCTCGAGGACGGACCGGCCGAGCAGCCGGCCACCGACGACGGCAGGGGTGACGACCGTGTCGGCGCCGATGCCACGGAGCTTGTCGGCGTTCCCCGGGTCGTTCGCCGCGGCGACGACGCGCACGTCCGGGTTCGCCTGTCGGGCCGCGAGCACCGCGAGGGTGTTCCGCGCGTCGTCGTCGGTGGCCACGACGACGCCCCGGGCCGTGTCGATGCGGGCGTCGAGGAGCGACGCCTCGTCGGTCGGATCCGCGGTCAGGACGTTGACGTCGCGGTCCCTGAGCCGCGAGGCCGTCTCGGTGTCCTCGGTCACGACCACGACGTCCGTGTCGGCCGCCAGGTCGTCGAGGAGCGGTTCGGTGAGGTCGCCGTACCCCAGGACCAGGACGTGGTCCTCGAGCAGCGAGAGCTGTGATGCGTTCATGTCTCCGAATGCGGACGTTATCCGATCCTCGAGCGCGGGGACGAGCAGCGAACCGAACACCGCACCGAACGCCGCCGTCCCGATGACGAGCACCGAGAGGGTGAACAGTTTCGAGAGCTGTGTCGTCGGCGTCGCGTCGCCGTACCCGACGGTCGTCCCGGTGACGATGATGTAGTAGAAGGCGTCGGTCCACGTCACGATGCCGGTGTACTGTTCCCGGAGGACGAAGGCGCCGACGGTCCCGTAGACCTGCACGGCCACGAACGAGACGATGGCGGCGGTCTGGAACGGGCCGAGTTCGAGCGCCCGGTCGAACCGCTCGCGGTTGCGGGCCACCAGCGGGAGCGTCACGAGCGACAGCCCGAACAGGAGGACGTCGGTCGCGTCGGCGGTCACCAGCGGGAGGGTCGCGGCGACCGGGAGCAGCGCGACCGCCCCGTACCAGGCCAGTTTGAGCCGCCGCTGGAGCCCCGCGGCCACGACGGCGAGCAGGAACGCGAGGAGGACGCCGGCGATGGGAACGGCGTCGACCACGCCCGGGCGCAGCAGCGGCGCGAGCGGGCCGTCCGCCTCGAGCGCCCCCGCGCTGAGGTGTGACAGGCCCGTGACGAACGCGAGGGCGGCGACGGCTCCCGCGAGCAGCACGGCCGTCTTCGCCCCCGAGAACGCCCGCCAGTACACCAGCGGGACCCGGTCGCCGTGGTCGAACAGCTCGCGGAGGGCGGCGTCCGGGGACGG
>JBEPXB010000039.1:0-10967 GCA_041642135.1 Halobacteriales archaeon
GACGCCGTTCGCCAGGCCGACCGCGAGCGTGAGGACGACGAGGTAGCTCTCGCTCAGGTAGGCGAACAGGTTCAGGAGCTCGAACAGCGGCGGCTTGTTGTCCATCGCGCCGGCCGTGTAGAGCGGCGTCCCGCCGGCGACGGCCCGGGCGAGCGGCCGCCAGACGAGTCGGACGTCGGGGTGGACGGTCGTCCGGCCGACCCGGAGGCGGAGGAGTCGGGCCACGCCGGCGAAGAGCCCCGCGTTGACGAGCAGGAGCGCGAACACCGCCTCCGAGGGAACCCGGTCGGGGAGCCGACACCGGACGAACCCGGGGACGAGCGCCGGGTCGTCCCGGACGGGCGCTGACGGGGAGGGCATCGGACCGGCTTCGTCGTCCCGGCCTCTACCCGTTCCGGACGTTTCGACGCCGGTTTTACCCAACGCGACGCCGATGACGGTGGGTTTTAGACGGTGTGACCGGAACGGGACCCTGTGACGTCGCGGCTCGTCCTCGGCTGTGGGACGTTCGGTCGACGGCTGGCGCTCGAACTCGGCGGGCGCGGGGAGCCGCTGCTCGTCCTCGACCGCGACGGGGATCGCGTCGAGGGGCTCCGCGACGAGGGCATCCGCGCCCAGCAGGCCGAGACGACTGACCCCGAAGCGGTCCGTCGGCGGGCGACCGACCTGCTGGAGGCGGTCGACACGGTGGTCGTGGCCGGCGTCGAGGTCGACGAGAACCGCGCGGCGGCCGAGGCCGCCGGGGAGGCGTTCCCCGAGGCGTTCCTGCTCGCGTACACCGGCCGGCACCCGACGGGGGCGGACCGGGCGGCCCTGCGGGAGGTCGCCGACACCGTGGTCGACGAAGGGCTGGCGACGGCCGAGTCGCTCGGGGGCCGCATCGACGAGACGGGTTACCGGACCCGGCGGCTCCGGCGTGTCCTCCGGTCGCTCGACGGCCCGCTCGCGGTCGTCGCGCACGACAACCCGGACCCGGACGCGCTCTCCTCGGCGGTCGCGCTCGAGCGTATCGCCGAGACCGCCGGGCTCGAGGCGGAGGTGTGTTACTACGGCGAGATCAGCCACCAGGAGAACCGGGCGTTCGTCAACCTCCTCGACTACGATCTGACGGAACTGGACGCCGACTCTGACCTGGACCGGTTCGGCTCGTTCGCGCTCGTCGACCACTCGCGGCCGGGGGTCAACGACGGGCTCCCCCCCGAAACGGCGGTGTCGGTCGTCATCGACCACCACCCACCGCGGGAGCCGGTCGAGGCACGGTTCGTCGACCTGCGCTCGAACGTCGGCGCCACCTCGACGCTCCTGGTCGGCTACCTGCACGACCTCGGTATCGACCCGGGCCGCGAACTCGCGACCGGCCTGCTGTTCGGCATCCGCGTCGATACGGACGACTTCTCAAGAGAGGTCGACCCCGAGGACTTCCGGGCGGCGGCGTACCTCTACGCCCACGCGGACACGGCGACGTTAGAGCGGATCGAGTCGCCGTCGATGAGCCCGGAGACGATGGACGCGATCGGCACCGCGATCGAGAACCGCGAGGTGCGCGACGACGTGCTCGTCAGTTGTCTCGGGGAGGTGGCCGACCGGGACGCGCTGGCCCAGGCGGCCGACCGGCTGCTCGACCTCGGGGGCGTCTCGGTGACGTTCGTCTTCGGGTTCACCGGGACCGACGAGGGGGCGGTCGTCTACGCCTCCGCACGCGCCCGGGGGACCGACCTCGACCTCGGGGAGGCGCTGCGCGACGCGTTCGCACAGGTCGGGAGCGCCGGCGGCCACGCCGACATGGCCGGCGCACAGCTCCCGGTCGGGATGCTGATCGACGAGGCGGACGAGGACCCCGCGTCGGCGATCGACGAGGTCGTCACCGAGCGGTTCTTCGAGGCGCTCGGCGTACGCCCGAACCGTGCGGCGACCGCCGTCTACGCGCAGGGTGACTACTTCGGCACCCGCGCGGAATGCCGACCGGAAGCGACGGAGGACGGACGTGAACCGGCGGGCGATGGGTCCACTGGCGACGGTTCGACTGACGACGGTGACGCCGGGAACGGTCCCGGCCGCAGCGGGTAACGCGACGCGACCGCCCACGAGGTTTTTGTCGCCCGACACCCTCGGTTCGGGTGATGGAGCGCGGAGACAAGCCGCGGGTGAAGGACTACATGACCCGGGACGTCCGGACGGTCTCGGGCGACGACACCGTGGCCGACGTCGCGCGGGCGATCGCCGAGAGCGAGCACGGCGGGTTTCCCGTGACGAACGGCCGCCGGGTCGAGGGGTTCGTCTCCGCGCGCGACCTCCTGCTCGAACCCGACGACGCTCCCGTCTTCACGGTGATGACCCGCGACCTGATCGTCGCCCACCCGGACATGCGGATCAACGACGCGGCGCGGGTGATCCTCCGGTCGGGCATCCAGAAGCTCCCCGTCGTCGACGACACCGGGAACCTCGTGGGGATCATCTCGAACGCGGACGTCATCCGCTCGCAGATCGAGCGGGCCACCCCCGAGAAGGTGGGCAAACTGATGCGGACCCTGGAGAACATCCACGGCGTAGGCGCGACCGAGGAGCGCCGGACCGTTCGGCTCGACAACCTCGTCCCCACGCAGACGAAGGTCTACTCCGACGAACTGGAGGGCCGGCGCTACGAACTCGAGAACGGGCTCGCCGAGCCGCTCGTGGTCATCGACAACCCCCTCTCGGTGACCGGAACCGGCTCGAAGGAGCTGCTGCTCGCCGACGGCCACCATCGGGTGAAGGCCGCCCGGCGGCTCGGGATCGAGGAGATGGACGCCTACGTCATCGTCCTCGACGAGCCGGTCGAACTCGGGATGGCCGAGACCGCCCGCAAGGAGAACCTCTCGGCCATCGAGGACATCAAGGAGGTCGACTACGCCCACCACCCGCTGGTCGAGACGACCGAACGGCTGCAGGGTCGGTAGGGTGGTTACGCGACGTCTCAGTCCCGACCACTGCTGAAAACCACCCTCCCCGGGCGTCGTGCGAAGCTTCTTACTCGTACCCGCCGAACCCGCGAGCATGTTCGACGAGGAGGACCTGGCGGAGATCAGGGAGACCCGCGAGGAGTGGGAGGCGGAGACCCTCGAGCCCGTCCTCGACGCCCACGGCGAGCGAAAGGACCGCTTCGCGACCGTTTCGAATCACGAGGTCGACCGCGTCTACACGCCCGAGGACGTCGCCGACCTCGACTACGACGAGGACCTCGGGATGCCCGGCGAGCCGCCGTACACGAGAGGCGTCTACCCGACGATGTACCGCGGGCGGACGTGGACGATGCGCCAGTTCGCCGGCTTCGGCACCGCCGAGGAGACCAACGAGCGGTTCCACTACCTCACCGAGCAGGGGCAGACCGGCCTCTCGACGGCGTTCGACATGCCGAGCCTGATGGGCCTCGATTCGGACCACCCGATGAGCGAGGGCGAGATCGGCAAGGAAGGCGTCGCCGTCGACACCCTCCGGGACATGGAGGTACTGTTCGACGGGATCGACGTCGGCGAAGTGAGCACCTCGTTCACGATCAACCCCTCCGCCGCGGTCATCTACGCGATGTACATCGCGCTCGCGGACCAGCAGGGCGTCCCCCGCGAGCAGGTCCGGGGCACCCTCCAGAACGACATGCTGAAGGAGTTCATCGCGCAGAAGGAGTGGGTGATCCCGCCCGAGCCCTCGCTGGACGTCGTCACGGACACCATCGAGTTCGCGGTCGAGCAGACGCCGAAGTTCTACCCCGTCTCCGTCTCGGGCTATCACATCCGCGAGGCCGGCTCGACCGCCGCACAGGAGGCCGCGTTCACGCTCGCCGACGGCTTCGCCTACGTCGAGGACTGCATGGACCGCGGGCTCGACGTCGAGGAGTTCGCGCCGCTGCTGTCGTTCTTCTTCAACTCCCACAACTCGATCTTCGAGGAGGTGGCGAAGTTCCGCGCCTCACGCCGGGTCTGGTCGCGGCTGATGGCCGACTGGTACGGCGCCGAGAGCGACGAGGCACGTCGGCTGAAGTTCCACACCCAGACCGCGGGCCAGTCGCTCACCGCCCAGCAGCCGCTGAACAACGTCGTCCGCACCACGATACAGGCGCTGGCGGGCGTGCTCGGCGGGACCCAGAGCCTCCACACGAACAGCTACGACGAGGCGCTCGCCCTGCCGAGCGAAGACGCCGTGCGGGTGGCACTGCGCACCCAGCAGATCATCGCCGAGGAGTCCGGCGCCGCGGACATCGTCGACCCGCTGGGCGGGAGCTTCGCGGTCGAGAGACTGACCGACGAGATGGAGGCGGAGATCGTCGAGTACATCGAGGAGATACGGGAGCTCGGCGACGGCTCTGTGCGCGACGGCGTCCTCGAAGGGATCGACCAGGGCTACTTCCACCGGGAGATCCAGGAGGCCTCCTACGAGTACCAGCAGCGCGTCGACCGCGACGAGGAGGTCGTCGTCGGGGTCAACCGCTACCGGACGGAAGGGGAGCCGGACACGGAGATACTGAAGGTCGACGACGCGGTCTCGCAGAAGCAGCTCGAACGGCTCGAACGGGTCAAGCGAGAGCGCGACGACGACGCCGTCGAGGAGACGCTCGACGCGCTCTCGGACGCCATCGACGGGGGCGAGAACGTCATGCCGTACGTCATCGACGCGGTGAAGGCCTACGCGACGATGGGCGAGATCATGTCGGTGTTCGAGACCCACTACGGGAAGTACTCGGAGAAGATCGGGCTGGCGTAGCGGAGCCGTCGACTGTCGACCGCGTGGACGGAACCGGATGGCAGTGCGACCGAAGATTTATTCGCGTCTTCACCGAACCCGGAACCCGTTACCGGATGCGCAGGAAGAAGCAGGCGACTTCGGAGGAGCCCATCGCCCCGCCGCCGGCGTTCGTCGAGGGGGCGAACGTCTCCGACCCGTCGATACGCGAGGCGTTCGCCGAGGAGGGGCCGACGGCCTGGCGGCGTGCGGCGGACCTGCTGGACTGGGCGGAGTCGTACGGCGAGGTACTCGCCGAGGTCGACGGGGCGCTGACCTGGTTCGCTGGCGGGTCGCTCAACGCCTCGTACAACTGCGTCGACCGACACGTCGAGGCCGGCCGGAAGAACACCGTCGCCGTCCGGTGGGAGGCGACGACCGGCGAGCAGCGAACCTACACGTACCTCGACCTCTACCACGAGGTGAACGAGGCGGCGGCCGCGCTTCGGGCGATCGGTGTCGAGGAGGGCGACGTAGTGACTCTGTACCTGCCGGTGATGCCCGAGCTCCCGGTCGTGATGCTGGCGTGCGCCCGCATCGGCGCGCTCCACAACGTGGTGTTCGCGGGGTTCTCGGCGGACGAGCTGGCGACGCGGCTCGAGGGGACCGGGTCTGGCTACCTCGTCACCTGCGACGGCTACTACCGGCGGGGGAGCGCGGTCAACCAGAAGAGCAAGGCGGACAACGCACGCCACGCCGTCGAGGAGGATGTGACCACGGTGGTGGTACCGCGGCTGGAGGACGACGTCTACCTCCCGGCCGACCACTACGACTACGAGCGCCTGCTCGTGGAACACCGTGGCTCGACCGTCGACCCGGTCTCCCGTGACGCCGACGACCCGCTGTTCGTCATCTACACCTCGGGGACGACCGGCGAACCCGACCAGGTGGTCCACGTCACGGGGGGCTACCTGGCCTACGCCGCGTGGACGAGCCACGCGGTACTCGACATCAAACCGGAGGACGTCTACTGGTGTGCGGCGGACATCGGGTGGATCACGGGTCACTCCTACATCGTCTACGGGCCGCTCGCGCTCGGCACGACGACGCTGCTCTACGAGGGTGCCTCGGATCCGCCGGACAAGGACCGACTCTGGGAACTGGCCGAACGACACCGGGTCGACGTCTTCTACACCGCGTCGACGGCCGTCCGGGCGTTCATGAAATGGGGGTCCGAACACCCCTCGGCGTACGACCTCTCCTCGATCCGCCTGCTCGGGACGGTCGGCGAACCGATCGACGCGCGGACGTGGCACTGGTATCGCGAGCACGTCGGGGGCGGCGAGGCGCCGGTCGTCGACACGTGGTGGCAGACCGAGACGGGCGGTATCGTCGTCTCGACGCTCCCGGCGGTCGACCGGATGTGTCCGGGCGCGGCCGGGCCGGCCCTCCCCGGCATCGAGGTGGCCGTCCGTGACGGCGACGGTGGGTCGGTGCCGCCGGGGACTCCCGGCTACCTCGCGGTCACGACGCCGTGGCCCGGGATGCACCGGGGACTCGCACGAGCGGCCGCCGAGGCGGGCGAGGGCTGGGCGCACGTGACGAGCGACCACGCGGTGATCGACGCCGACGGGTACGTCAGGTTCCTCGGGCGCGAGGACGACACCGTGACCGTCGGCGCGAAGGCGTACGGGCCGGCCGTCCTCGAGGGGGCGATCGTCGAGGTGGAGGGGGTCGCCGAGGCGGCGGTGGTCGAGTCCAACCGTCACGAGGGGGCCGTCGCCTACGTCTGCACGGAGCGAGGCACGAACGACGACGGGTCGCTCAGGGCCCGAATCGAGCGCCACGTGGCCGCCGAACTGGGCCCGACAGCCAGGTTCGCGGCGGTCGTGTTCGCACCCGAGCTCCCGAAGACCCACTCCGGGAAGATCATGCGCCGGGTGCTGGCCGCCGTCGCCGACGGCGAGGCGTACGGCGACACCAGCGCGCTCCGGAACCCCGAGACGGTCGGCGAAATCGAGACCGTCTTCGACGGGTGAGGGCTCGACCCGGCGGTCGGGCAGCGTCGGTTTCGCGGCCTCGATATAGTACGAAATCCATCGATCGGGTGATAGAGCGGATCGGGTCCGGGAACGCGCGCTCGAGTACCCCACTGTCGGGTCGAGACCGTAGTTTTATTTCGTGATAGTACGAGGAGGCGAAACATGTCGGAGGTGGACCGCCGCGCGGGGGGCCTCGACGACCGGACGTACGAGCAGCTCCTGCACTCTGCGGCGACGTACCGCCAGCGGCTGGTCGTCCGTCTCTCGGGGGAGGCGGGGCTCCGACCGTCGGAAATGCGCCGGGTGCGACTCGAGGACGTGACGGCCCTGGTCGAGGGGGGGCGGGTCCACTACCTCCTCTCGGTCCGGGACGAGGCCGGCGAGCGCCTGCGGACCGCCTATCTTCCGGCGGGGCTGAAGCGGGAACTGGAGCGGTACGCGAACGGCGAGGACCTGTCGGGCGGGGCCCCGGTGTTCGACGTCACCCCCCGACGGCTCCAGATGCTGGTTGCGGAGGTCACCGGGAGCGCCGCGGAGGCGACCGGGAGGGCCCGGACAGGTGACGTCTCCACGCTGGACCTCCGTCGCTACTACGGCCGGCGGTTGCTCGAACGCGGCGTCGATCCGGCAGTGGTGATGGGCGTCGGTGGGTGGCGTCGGCTCGACGGGCTGGCTCCCGACGGGTCGATCACCGACCGGCGGGCCGTCGTCGAGGCGTTCGAGCGGGCCGGGTCGGACGGCGACGACCGGTTCCGCGCCGCCTTCGAGCGGCTGGAACACGCGGTCGTCCTGCTAGGTGCCGACGGCGTCGTCGAGCACGTCAACCGACGGTTCGAGACGGCGACCGGACTGGAGGCAGCGGAGGCCGCCGGGCGCCCGGTCACGGAACTCGTCGAACTCTCCTCGCGGGAGTGGACGGAGCTGTGGGAGACTGCGACGGGTGGCGACACCTGGGTCGGGACCACACGCTGGACGACCGGCGCCGAGGAGTCCGTCGAGGCGCGGACCTCGCTGGCGGCCGTCGGGACGTCCGGCGGGAGCGCCGAGGCGTTCGTCCTCAGTCTCCTTCCCGACCGGACGACGGTCCGGGCGATCGACGGGAACGAGCGGCTCCGCACCGTCCAGGCGGCGGCTACCGAGGTGAGCACGGCTGTCGCGGGGGCCGACACGCGCGAGGAAGCGCTCGAGGCGGCCTGTGACGGGTTGACCTCGGCGTTCGGGTTCGTGTGGGGGTGCGAGGCGACCCCTGGCGGTGCCGACGAACCGCTCGCGTGGGCCGGACTCGACGCCGAACGGCTTGAGCGCCTCTCGACCCCGGACGACGGCGGGACCCGACCCGCCGACCGGGCCGTGGCAACCGGCGAGGTCAGGACCACCACGGTGGAGGCGCAGGACGGCGACGTGCGGTGGCTCGTGGCCGTCCCGCTCGTCGACGGCGAGACGGTCGAGGGGGCCCTGGTCGTCGGTAGCGACCGGTCGCTCGGGGAGTGCGAGCGGGCCGCGCTCGCCAACCTCGGCCACCGGGTCGCGGGGGCACTCGCCGCCCTCGAGTGGAAGCGCCTCCTCCTCGCGGACGCAGTCCTCGAACTGGAGTTCCAGACCGACGACCGGGAGTCGTTCTTCGTCGCGGCCTCGACCGACCTCGACTGCCGGCTCCGCGTCGAGGGGCTGGTACCGCTCGGCGGGGAGGCCCTGCTCTACTACGTGACCGTCAGCGGCGTGTCGCCCGACCGGGCGCTCGCGTACGCCAGCGACACGCTCGAGAGCGCCCGCCTCATCGCCGACCACCGCGAGGAATGTCTGCTCGAGGTGACCGCCGAGGGGGACCTCCTCGCGGCCACGCTCGTCGACCAGGGGGCGAACGTCCGCGAACTGGTGGCCGAGGAGGGTCTCGCCAGCATCACCTGCGAGGTGGCCCCGTCGATGGACGTGCGCTCGGTCGCCGAGCGGCTCTGCGAGGCGACGCCGTCGGCCAAGCTGGTCGCCAAGCGCGAGACCGAATCGCCCGTCCGGACGGCGACCGAGTACCAGCGGTCGCTCGAGGAGTGCCTGACCGACAGACAACGCTCGGTGATGCAGGCGGCCTACCACGCGGGCTACTTCGACTGGCCGCGGGGGTCGACGGCCGAGGAACTCGCGGACTCCATCGGCGTCTCCTCCCCGACGCTACACAACCACCTCCGCCGGGCACAGCGCAAGCTCCTGGCTGCGTTCTTCGACGACGGACCGGAGCGATGAGGGCCGACGAGCGGGAGCCACGGCCCTCCCGCAGGGGGTTTGCATAGTTAGACCCCGGGGTTAATAATGGACTCTGTGAGATACACCACACGATGTCGGAGCAACAGGAAGCCGATGCGACCATCGAGGCACGGCTCCGGGAACAGGAGTACTTCCGCCCGCCGACGAAGTTCGTCGGGCAGGCCAACGCCTCGGACCCGGCGATCCACGACGAAGTCGGGGAGTTCCCCGAGGGGTTCGAGCAGTACGCCGAGCTGCTCGACTGGGACGAACACTGGGACGAGGTCTTCGACGGGTCGAACCCGCCCTTTTTCGAGTGGTTCGTCGGCGGGAAGCTCAACGCCTCGTACAACTGCATCGACCGCCACCTCGACGAGCGGAAGAACCAGACCGCCCTGCTGTGGGAGGGCTCGGACGGCGAACAGGAGAACATCACCTACCAGGACCTCTACCGCGAGGTCAACGAGATGGCCGCCGCGCTCCGGAGCGTGGGCGTCGAGGAGGACGACGTCGTCACCATCCACCTGCCGATGGTGCCCGCCCTGCCGATCACGATGCTGGCGTGTGCCCGCATCGGCGCGCCGCACTCGGTCGTGTTCGCGGGCTTCTCGGCCTCGGCGCTGGCCGAGCGCGTCGACAGCGCCGACTCGGACTACGTCGTCACCATCGACGGCTACTACCGCCGCGGGGAGTTCCTGCCGCACGTCGAGAAGGCCGACGAGGCGATGACGGAGGCCGAGCGCGACCCGCAGGTGCTCTGCTGGACGCGACACGACGAGCCCCACGACTCCGTCGAGGTGAGCGACGACTACACGATGGTCGCCGACCTGCTGGAGGACCACCGCCGCGAGCGGGTCGACCCCGTCTCCCGCGACGCCGAGGACCCGCTGTTCCTGATGTACACCTCCGGGACGACGGGCAAGCCGAAGGGCTGCCAGCACCGCACGGGCGGGTACCTCGCGTACGCCGCCGCCACCTCGAAGTACGTGCTGGATATCAAGCCCGAGGACACCTACTGGTGTGCGGCGGACATCGGGTGGATCACGGGCCACTCGTACATCGTCTACGGCCCGCTCGCGCTCGGGACGACGAGCGTGATGTACGAGGATACCCCGGATCACCCCCACAAGGGCCGCATCTGGGAGATCGCCGAGCGCTACGACGTGGATATCTTCCACACCTCCCCGACGGCGGTGCGGATGTTCATGAAGTGGGGCGAGGAGCACGTGGAGGAGTACGACTTCGACTTCCGGCACATGACGACGGTGGGCGAGCCAATCCAGCCGGAGGCGTGGCTCTGGTACTACAAACACATCGGCGACGAGGACGCGGTGATCGTGGACACGTGGTGGCAGACCGAGACCGGCGGCCACCTCATCACGAACCTCCCCGCGCTGGACGACATGAAACCCGGGAGCGCGGGCAAGCCGTGTCCGGGTATCGAGCCGGCGCTCGTCGACGACGAGGGCAACGAGCTCGAGGCGGCCGCCGGCAAAGCGGGCAACCTGGTCATCACCCGGCCGTGGCCCTCGATGCTCCAGACGGTCTACGGCAACGACGAGCGGTTCATCAACACCTACTGGGCGGACTTCTCGGACACCGATAGCGACGACTGGCACGACTGGAACTACAAGGCCGGCGACGGGGCCGTCCACTCCCAGGACGGCTACTGGCGGATCCTCGGCCGACTGGACGACGTGATGAACGTCGCCGGCCACCGGCTGGGGACGATGGAACTCGAATCGGCGGTCGCCGAGGTCGAGGCCGTCGCCGAGGCCGCGGTCGCCGCCCGCGAGCACGCCGAGAAGGGCGAGGTACCCGACGTCTACGTCGTCCTCCGGGAGGGCGTCGAGGCCGACGACGCCGTCCGGGCGGACATCATCAAGGCCGTCGAGGACGAGATCGGCGCGTTCGCCCGCCCCTCGAACGTCATCTTCGTCGAGGACCTCCCGAAGACCCGGTCGGGGAAGATCATGCGCCGGCTGCTGGAGAACA
>JBEPXB010000040.1:0-10821 GCA_041642135.1 Halobacteriales archaeon
CATCGCCCAGGAACACGAGGAACTCCTCGGATACCTCCGCGCGTCCGAGCAGCGGGCGGGTACGTCGGCGTCGCGTCGCCGACACGACGAGGAGGACGTCGACCCGTCGTCCGGCGACCGGGCGTCGGCCGGGGGGCGGGAACTCGACACGGAGGCGTACGGGCTCGCGTTCGCGGACAACTACCTCGAGAAGTTCATCCAGATCCCGTTCCTCATCCCGAAGCCCCGGGAGAGGGAGATCGAGGAACTCGTTCGGACCATCGTCGAGGGGGACGAGGCGAACGGAGAGCGGCCGGGTGGGGACGGCGAGGAGCCGGGGACGGATGACGAGCGGAGGGAAGTGCTCTCGGGCCAGGAACTCGTCGACCTGACGGGGATGGTCGCGCCGGCGTTCGACTACAACCCACGGATGGTGAAGACGTTCGTCAACCTGTTCCGTCTCCGGACGATGCTGGCCGCCGAGGTCGGGCTGTTCGACGAGGAGGGGGCCGACCTGACGGAGGAGCAGCTCGCGAAGTTCGTCGCCATCAGCCTCGAGTGGCCCCCGCTCGTCGAGTCGATCAGGGAGGCGGAACACGCCACCGACCTGACCGGGTGGGCCCTGGAGGTCGAACGGGCCCCAGCGAACGGGCCGGTGCCCCCGCCGCCAGACGTTCCCGGGATGGCACACGTACCGAGACAGGAACGGCCGCGGCTGGCGAACCTCCTCGCCGCGGGTATCGACGAGGACGGACGGAGCTACCGGCTGGAGGAGGTTCCCGACGAACTGTTCTGGATATCCCCCCGGACCGACACCCCCTCCCGGACGGGCGAGAAACCGCCGACAGAGGCCTGATCCGGGCCCGTCAACGACACCCGCGCTCGGCCGCTCCGACGCGGGTCGAACGCTCCCACCTCTCGCCACCCCCTGACTCGAACCCCGCCACCACCCCCGGGGCCCGCTCCCCGGTCCCGCATCCCGACCACGGTCGTTTTTACGGGGCCGATGCAGGACAGAGCATGCACCAGCCGGCCGCCCGCGTGAGGAACGCGGCGAAGTCCCGCATCCGGATCATGTACGAACTCGCCGAGGAGCAGGGACCGGGGACCGACCTCGTCCGACTCGAGGTCGGCGAGCCCGACTTCGACACCCCGGCGCACGTGATCGACGCGGCGGCCGACGCCGCCCGCGCGGGCGGGACCCACTACACCTCGAACGCCGGGATGCCCGCCTGCCGCGAGGCCGTGAGCCGACACATGGCCGAGGCGTTCGGCGTCGAGTACCCGGCCGATGAGGTGGTCGTCACCGTCGGCGGTGTCGAGGCGCTCCAGCTCGCGGCGCTCTCGGTAGTCGACCCCGGCGAGGAACTGCTCTACCCCGGGCCGGCGTGGCCGAACTACGAGACACAGGCGTACCTGGCCGACGGGCATCCCGTCGAGGTGCCCCTGCGCGCCGGGGAGGACTACGGCCTCGACGCCGACCGGATGATAGAGCGCATGGGCCCGGAGACGGCGCTCGTGGTCCTCAACTCGCCGTCGAACCCCACGGGCCGGGTGTTCGACCCCGAGGCAGTCCGCGCGGTGATCGAGGCCGCCGCCGACCACGGCGCGTACGTCGTCGCCGACGAGGTCTACACCGCGCTCACCTACGACGGCGACCCGGAGGGGATGGCCGCCTACACCGGCCACCCGGAACACGTCCTCACCGTCGGGTCGTGTTCGAAGACCCACGCGATGACGGGCTGGCGGATCGGCTGGCTCGCCGGCACCCCCGACGTGACCGACGAGGTGGTGAAGATCCGCGAGGCGACCACCTCCTGCCCGTCCGAGCCGGCACAGCACGCCGCCGTCGAGGCGCTGGCCGGCCCGCAGGACGCCTTCGAGGCGATGTACGACGCCTTCCTCGAGCGGCGCGACTACGTGACAGAACGGGTCGAAGCGATAGACGGGCTCTCTGCCCCCCGTCCCCAGGGGGCGTTCTACGCCTTCCTGGAGCCCCACGGAGTGACGGACGACCTGGCGTTCGCGAAGTACCTCCTCCGCGAGCACGACGTCGTGCTCGCGCCGGGGAGCGCCTTCGGCGAGGCCGGCGTCGGACGCCTCCGGCTCTCCTTTGCCAACTCGCTGGACCGGCTGGAGGCCGGCTTCCACCGGATCGAAGCGGGACTGGACGCGTACGGGGGCTGACTCTCGACGGCGACGGTCGGGTCTCCCCGGGTCCGTACCCACGGTCGAGCGGCGGGTTCGCGAGCCCCCTCGACCGGAGGCGGTCGTGACTGGAGCCGCTCCCCCCACCGACGTTCCCGCCCTTGGTTTCAATACCCTATTGTATATATTTCAACGTAACTTCGATCGAACGTGACGCAGAGAGGGACCGGGGTCCGGACGATGCCGACAGTCGACGGACGAGTACCCGGATGAGTGGCGATCCGAGTCCGGAGCGGATCGTAGCTGTCGGGCTGACGGTCCTTATCGCCCTCCAACCGATCGTGGGTGTCTCCGGAGCGACGGGAACGGCCGCCGTGACGTCGACGGTCGCTCCGGAACTCGGGCAGGCCGCCACCCCTACCCCGACGCCGAGTCCTCTTCCCCCCACGGCCCCCGGAACGACCGGACGGTCCCCGGGCGCGGAAGGCCCGGACCCGGTGCTGGTGCTCTCGGGCCTGATCGCGGTCGTGTTCCTGGCCCTCGGCGTCTGGTTTCTGCTCCGCTAGCGGTGAGCGGAGCCGTGCCGACGACGGCAGGGCACTGATCGGACCCACCGGGAGCCCTACCGCATGTCCTCGCCGCCGTTCACGTTGAGTGTCTCCCCCGTGACGAACCCCGCGTCGCGGAGGTAGGCCACCGCCTCGGCGATGTCCTCGGGTTGGCCGAACCGCTCGACCGGGATCCCCGCGAGTTCCTCGCGCTTCTCCTCGGGCGTCCGGTCGGCGGTCATGTCCGTCTCGACGTGGCCCGGGGCGACGCAGTTCACCCGGATCCCGGGGGCGAAGTCCCGCGCGTGGCTGCGGGTCAGCGAGACGAGCGCCCCCTTCGAGGAGGCGTAGTGACACTCGATCGGTGCGCCGGTGTGCGCGAGGATCGAGGAGACGTTCGTCACCGAGGGCCCGTCCGCCGAGTCGCGGAGGTGGGGTAGCGCGGCCTTCGTGACGTTGAACGCCGAGTTGACGTTGACGTCCATGACCCGGTCGAAGTCCGCCGGGTCGAGGTCCTCGGTGTAGACGTGCTGGTCGATGCCGGCGTTGTTGACGAGGTGATCGACGCCGCCGAACGCCTCGGCGGCCGACTCGACGAGTTCCGTCGCCGCGTCCGGGTCGGAGACGTCGGCCCCGACGACGACGGCCTCGACCCCGCGCTCCCGTACTTCCGCCGCCACCGCCTCGGCGGCGTCCCCGCTCGTGTGGTAGTTGACCGCGACGTCGTACCCGTCGTCGGCGAACCGGAGCGCGATGCCCCGGCCGATACCCCGCGAGGAACCCGTGACGACTGCTGCTGGCATACCCGGGGGTCGTGGGCCCGCCTCTTGTAGCTGTTCGAACGCTCTCGGCGCCTGGTGTTCGCCGGGGGATCGATCGGATAGTCGAGTGGGACTGATACGGTCGTGCGTAATTCGTTCCCGCCTCTCGGCTCCTGGTTCCGTCTCATCAGTCTCGAAACACCGATCGTCACGGAGATTGCTGAAAACGGTTACGCACGAACGTATGAAAGGGGCCTGTCGCTCGCCCGCCGAGACGACGTGCTCCTCACTCGTTCGCTTCGGTGCTTACGTCGCCGTGCCTCGTCGAGACGTCGGCCCCTTTCAATCCCACCCGATGTCCCAAAGGCAGTCGTCGCTAACTGAACAGTTCCTATCGCGGTGACCCACAGACGTAAGCCCGTTCCGGACACTCCCCGAGGCATGAACGTCATCGTCGTCGGCGGTGGGATCGTCGGGAGCGCCACCGCCTATCACCTCGCGGCGGCCGGGACCGAAGTCACGCTGTTCGACCGCGCGGACGAGGGCCGGGCCACCGACGCCGGGGCCGGTATCCTCTCGCCCGCGACGAGTTCGAACGCCGACTCCGAGCCGTGGTTCCGGTTCGCCGTCGACGCCGTCGACTACTACGAGCCGCTGAACGAGGCGCTCCTCGACGCCGGCGTCGAGGAGACCGGCTACGCCGTTCCCGGGCTCCTCCGGGTCGCCGTCGACGAACACGAGGCTCGACGCTTCGACGAGGCGCTCGCGGTCATCCGCGACCGACAGGAGCGCCTCGGCGCGCCCGAGCGGATCGACGAACTCGATCCCGGGGCCGCCCGGGAGCGCTGTCCGGTCGTCGGCGAGGTGAGGCGGGCGCTTTGGAACCCGAACGGCGGGCGGGTCGACGGGCGGACGTTCACCGCCGCCCTCCAGGAGGCCGCCGAAGGAGCGGGACTGACGGTCCGGGAGACCGACGTCACGTCGGTCCGTGTCGAGTCCGGCCGGGTACGGGGGGTCGTCGCCGACGGCGAGCGGGTAGACGCCGACGCGGTCGTCGTGGCCGGCGGCGCCTGGTCGCCGGAGTTCGCCGCCGACCTCGACTACGAGGTCCCGGTCGAGCCCATGCGCGGACAGATCCTCCACCTCGAGACCGACCACCGTACCGAGGAGTGGCCCATCGTCACCGGGACCCGCTCGCTGTACACCGTCCCGTGGGCCGACGGTCGGATCGCGGTCGGGGCGACCTACGAGGAGGGCTCGGGCTACGCGCCGCACACGACCGTCGCCGGCGTCCACGAGGTGCTCTCGGACACGCTCGACGTGCTCCCCGGCCTCGCCGAGGCGGCCATCGGGGAGATACGCGTCGGACTGCGCCCGGGGAGCGCCGACGGCCTGCCGGTCTGCGGTCCGGTCCCGGGCGTCGAGGGCGCCTACCTGGCGACCGGACACGGCCCGACCGGGCTCCAGATGGGGCCCTACACCGGGCGGCAGGTCGCCCGTCTCGTCCGCGGGGAACCCCTCGAGACGGACATGGACGCGTTTTCGCCAGCCCGGTTCGTGAGTTGAGTCGGCGTCAGGGCGAACACCGCTACCCGACCGTCACAGCAGTCCGGCGTCGCCGAGCACGTCGGCGACCGCTTCGAGGTGCTCGGCGTGCTCCCCACCCTCCAGCCCCTGGTACATCGTGGACACCGAGAGGTAGTCGGCGCCGAGGTCACGCCAGTCCTCCGCGCGCTCGACCCACTCCTCGCGCTCGCCGGGGACGGCGTACATCCGGCCGTGGAGACCGATCTCGTCCGGGTCCCGGCCCGCGTCCTCGGCGTACTCGCGGACGTCGGCGAGGTGGGCCTCGGCCTCCTCGCCGGGCTGGAACTGCGGCATCCAGCCGTCGGCGGTCCGGGCGATGCGGCGCTTGACGGGGTCGGCCATCCCACCCATCCACACGGGGATCGGCCGCTGGACCGGGCGGGGCCGGATGCCAGCATCGGGTATCTCGTGGTATTCCCCGTCGAAGTCGACGAGTTCGTCGGTCCACAGCGCCCGGAGGACCTCGACCTGCTCCTCGATACGCCGACCGCGCGTCGAGAACTCCTGGCCGAGCGCGACGTACTCGGGTTCGTTCCACCCGACGCCGACACCCAGGCGGAGGTTCCCGTCGGTGAACCGGTCGAGCTGTGCGGCCTGCTTGGCCACCAGTGCGGTCTGCCGCTGCGGCAGCACGAGCACGCCAGTCACGATCACGTGCGGGGTCGGCCGAACCGCAACGCCTTCGACTGACGGACGCCTTCCTCCGTCCGTGACGTCGTACGAGGCAGTCGTGTTCGACATGGACGGCGTGCTGCTGACGATGACCGACGGGTCGGTCATCGACCGGGCGGCCCGGGAGGCGTTCGGGGCGTTCGGTGTCGAGCCGACCGACGAGGCGATAGAGCCGTTCACCCGGGCGGACGCGGACGGACTCGCCGCGGCCTGCGAACCGTTCGACCTCGACCCCGACGCCGTGTGGCCGGCGCGCGAGTGGGCGGCCTGCTGGCTCCAGGCCCGGGAGATGGACGCCGACCGGAAGCGCCCCTACGACGAAGTGCGGGAGGTGATCGGGAGTCTCGATGCCCGCGTCGGCCTCGTCAGTAACAACCAGCACCACACCGTCGGCTACGCGCTCGACCGGTTCGGCCTCGGCGACCTCTTCGAGACCGCGTACGGCCGCGGCCACACCGTCGATGCCCTCCGACGGCGAAAGCCCGACCCGCACTACATCGACCGGGCGCTGTCGGACCTCGGGACACGCGACGCGCTCTACGTCGGCGACAGCGGTGTGGACATCGAGGCGGCTGTCCGGGCTGGCGTCGACAGCGCGTTCGTCCGGCGGCACCACCGGGCCGAATACCGGCTCCGTGGCGACCCGGACTACGAGGTGGCTGACCTCGCCGAGCTGGTCGACGTCCTCGGTGACTGATAGGGTCGTGCGGAACTACTTTCAGCTCGCCTCGGAATCCAATGGATTCGACGGCTGATTCGAGAGATCTGTGGCGGTCTGGCGGGAAAGAATTACGCACGACCCTATGAACGCGTCTACGTCCCGCGCCAGGATAACCGGGACGACGATCGGGCATCGTGACGGTGTTCCGAACGGCACCGCGGACCGGACGACCGAGTAGGGACCGGGGCCGGCTCTACCGGACAGTAGACGAATGGCTCCTCCGTGGCATGGCGAACAGGCGGCGCCGGTGCGTTCCGAGGCCTCGATCGCTGGGCTCGCGGCTCCTGCCGGTCACCGCTCGCCGTTCCGGGGGCTCGCTACGCTCACTACGGTCCCGCTGCTCGCGGGTCGTCACCCCCCCGCTCGCTTCATCGAGGGCTCGCTGCTCGCGAGCCGGCGGCGCCGCGCTCGGGGGTACGAGGTGACCCGGACGCCTCGCTCCCCCTCCGGGCGGAGTCACACCACCCGCGAACCGACCCGCGCACTTCTCAGGTCACGGGGTCGGTGGTTCCGTTTTCCTACTTGAATCCTCGGACCGCGGACCCGACACGTTCAAGCTATCAGCTTTCCTACAACGACCGATGAACGCGGATCCCGGGTGTGGGCGACGACGGTTCCTCGCGGCGGGAGCCGGAGCCCTGACCGCGCTCGCCGGCTGCACTGGCGGGCAGACCGGACGGTCGACACCGCCCCGGGATCCGGACACGGACGTGAGGGGGACGGACCGAGGAGACCAGCCGACCGATGGTGGTGAGCCGGCGACGACGGCAGTCCCGGAGGCGGGAACGCCGGCGAACGGGGAACCGACCGATATAATCGACGAACGGACGGTCGACGACGACGGGACCGCGCCGCTCCGCCTCCCGAGCCTGACCGCGCCGGGGTCGCCCGGCGGCCCGCTCACGGTCGTCCCCCCGGGGAAGGTGGTGCTGGTCGACTTCTTCGCGACGTGGTGTGCCCCCTGCGAACCCGAGATGGCGAACCTGCGTACCGTGCGGAACCGGTTCGACCGCTCGGACGTCTTCGTCGTCTCGGTCACGCAGGAGAGCGACCACCGCGCCGTCGTCCGGTGGTGGGCCGAGAACGGCGGCACCTGGCCGGTCGTCGTCGATCCAACGCTCACCGCGGCACAGCGGTTCGACGTGACGGGGCTCCCGACCATCGTGATCCTCGGCCGCGACGGCACCGAGACCTTCCGCCACGTCGGACTCGCGGGCGAGGAACGGCTCGTCGACGCGCTCGCGGTGGCACTCGACGCCGACGGCACCGACTAACGTACCGTTCGTCCTCTGCTAGAAGACCACCTCACCCGAGCAGACATCTCGGCGGCGTTCGGTGGACGGTTGTACCGGAGCATCCGAGAGGATCGCTCCATAGATGACCGGTTCATCGAGGGGCTCGCGAACCCGAAACGGCACCTCGGAGTACGGTCGACGAGCCCTCGTGAGGCCTCATACGGTCGTGCGTAATTCTTTGCCGCCTCACGGCCCCTCGTTCCGTCCCACCGGTCTCGAGACACCGATAAAGATCGCTGAAAACGGTTACGCACGACCGTATCAGTGTGAGCGTCGACGCCGTGCGAGGAGCCCGACCAGCCCGAGCGCCAGCAGTGCCACCCAGACGGTAAAGCCCGGTCCCGCGGCCGGCGTGTCGACCGTCGGACTGCCCGTCACAGGCCGGTCGGTCGGGGGGGCCGTCGGCGTGTCGGACCCCACACCGTCCGACGGCGTCGGGCTCGTCACCGGCGCTGTCGTCGGTGGCGCCGTCGTCGGCGTGTCCGGTCCCGCCTCGACGGTCACCGACCCGACAGGGACGCCGTTGACCGCCAGCGCGTACGTCCCGGGCGCCCCGAACTCGTGCTGGAGCGTCACCGTCCGCTCGGCCGAGGCGCCCACCGACACCGTCCGCTCGGTGACGGCGACGCCGTCGGCGGTCAGCGTCAGCGTCAGCCGCCCGGACGCGGGGTCGTAGTTCGCGAGCGACACCTCGACGAGCACCGCCGACCCGGCCGCCACCGACGGCGTCGAGAGCGTCGCCCCGGTCAGTTCGACCACGCCGTCGGGCTCCGCCCCGGGCTGGCCGCCACCGCCGCCGGACGGCGGTGCGCCCCCTCCACCGCCGCCACCGCCGCCACCGCCGCCACCGCCGCTTCCCGGTGTCGGGGTCGGAGTCGGCGCAGTCCCCACGGAGACGCTCCGACTGGTCACGTTCGTCGACCCGTCGTCGTCGGTCACGCGGAGTGTCACCGTGTAGTCGCCGGCCGCGGCGAACGCGTGCGGGACGGACTCGCCGGTCGCGTCGAAGGCGAGGTCGCCGTCGAAGTCCCACGCGTACTCGACGATGTTCCCGTCGGAGTCGCTCGACCCGATCGCGTCGAACCGCACCGACTCGCCGGCGGTCGGGCCGGCGGGCGCGTAGTCGAACGCCGCGACCGGCGCGGTGTTCGTCCCGGCGGGCGCGGCGACGTCGAAGTACTCGGAGCCGGTCGCGAGCGTGATCGGCGTCGACAGGTCCGCGTCGACCCGGTAGACCACCGAGTGGACCCCGCTCGCGTTCGCCGGGAGGCTCCCGACGACCGTCACCGTGTTCCGCCCTGTCGCGAGCGTCGTCGAGGTGTTCGTCTCATCGAGCGGCGTCGAAACCTCTCCGTAGACGGTCGCCGTGACCGTCACCGGCACGGCCCGGGCGGCCTCGACGTCGAGCGAGAGGCCGACGTCGTCGCCGCCGGTGTAGCCGTCGGCGTCGAGCGACGACTCGAGCACGCGCGCGGTGTAGCCGTCGACATCGAACGGGTACGACCGGGTGGCGTTCTCGAACGCGTAGACCACATTGTAGCTCCCCGAGCGCAGCTCCGGCACCGTGAACCGGACGTCGCGCTGGCCGCTCACGTTCTCGCCGAACGTGAAGTTCGGCGCGTAGAGGTCCAGCCGACCCGACGTCGACGGGTCGACGGTCACCGTGACGGTCTCGCCGATCGCGTAGACCTGCTCGTCGGTGTAGAGCGTGACGTTCGGGTCCGCGCGGTGCAGGTAGGCGCCGTCGATGTAGAGCGACCTGCCGGAGCCGGCGTAGACGCTGTAGAACGCCTTCCGATCCGGGCCGTCCCGGACGGGCACGTCGAAGGCGACCGTCGTGGAGCCGTTCGCACCGAGGTCGAACTCATTCACCTCGTCGTAGCCGTTGTACTGCACCCGCGAGAACAGCGTGGCCGGGAACGCCGCCTCGTTCGTCACGTCGAGCGCGAGCTCCGCGGTGTCGCCGTCCTCGTAGAGCGAGCCGTTCAGCGACGCCGAGACGCTCACGTTCATCCCCTCGACGACCAGGTCGTCCTCCCGCGTCGGCCCGCCGGCGAGGCGGTACTCGACGGGGTAGGTCCCCGCGGCGATGTCCTCCGGGACGAGGAACCGGACGGCGACGACCCGGCGCTCGTCGGGCGCGAGGAAGACACGTCGTTCCTCCTCGTGGACGCCCGGGACCGTCAGGTTCACCAGCGCGCTCCCCTCGTAGTTGCCCCTGTTCGCGAGCGTGACGTTCAGCACGGCCGTCTCGCCGAGGCCGTAGGTCCTCGTCCCGGGACCCGAGACGAGTTCGATCCGCGCGCCGAACACGTCGAACTGGTCGGTCACTCGTCCGAGCCGTTCGCCCTCGGTGTACGCCTCGACCGTGACGTTCCGTGTGCCGGGCGCGGTGCCCTGGGGGACCGTGACGTTCACCGTCCGGTTCAGGGTCGCCCCGGCGGCGACGGCGAACTCGGTAGTCGTATCGAACGACGTCGAGTTGATCCGGACCTCGCCCTCGACGTCGTTCGGGCCCGTGTTCGCCAGCGAGACGTTCACGGCGAGCGTCCCGTTAGTGACGTTCCGAGCGAGGTCGGCCGCGAGCGCGACCTGGTTGCGCTCGGCGACCCGCACCGTCGTCGAATCGTTCCCGAACGGCGACCCGTGGGCGAGCGCGTACTCGCCCGCCGCGAGGTCGAACACGAGGCTGCCGTTCGTCGACCCGCCGGTCGGCAGGTAGAGCGTCCGGGTCCGCGTCCGGCCGTCGAGGCCGAAGTTCGCGTCGAACTCCGTCCCGAGGGAACCGGTGTTCTCGACCGTGTAGGGCACCTCGACCGTCCCCTCGGCGTAGACCGCCGCCGGCGAGACGGTGACCGTCGCGCCCTCGCCGAAGGTCACGGCCCGGGTGACCGTCCGGCTCGCGTCGCCGTCGAGTGTCGCCTCGAGTGTCGCGTCGCCGGAGACGCTCGTCGTCACGGTGAACAGGCGGGTCTCGTTCGGAGCCAGGGTGAGGCTCTCGTTCGTCCCGAGGAACGAGACGTCGAGTTCGGCGTCGATGTGGCCGGTGTTCTCGACCTCGAGGGTCGCGTCGAACGGCGCCCGGCCCACGGTGTCGGGCGCGTCGAGGG
>JBEPXB010000041.1:0-10813 GCA_041642135.1 Halobacteriales archaeon
AGATCTGCTCGGGGTCGATCCCCGCGTCTTCCATGATGGCCAGGACCTCCTCGTCGGGTTTGAGCGAGCGATTCCGGCGGGTGGTCCGCTGGACCGAGCCGTACTGGCCGGAGACGGGCCGGTCGTGGTGGAGGCGGTCAAGCAGCACCTCGCTCACGGCCTGTCGGAGGGCGTTGGCGTTACGCTGGACGTCCGAGAGCAGCGTATAGAGATTCACGAGTGCGGGCGTCTCCATCCCCGCGAGGTCGGTCGGGTTGTGGCGTTCGAGGGCGTCGATCAGCAGCAGCGCATCCGCATAGACGGGGATGTCCGGTTCCTCGCGGGAGGCGTCTTCGTCGTCGGCATAAATATCGAGGGTGGCGTCGACGAGCGAAGGAGCCGTGCTGGTCGGCGAGGCGAGCTCGGTGATCGTTCCTTCGCGGTCGTCGACCTCGAAACGGGGATGGATGCTCAACACGGTCGCGTAGGGCTCGGCATCCGGCGGGAGCCGGTCGAGGTCGAAGCCATCCGGAACGTCATGGATGCGCTCGTAGAGGGTTTCGAACTGCTCACGCTGCAGCGGGACCGTTCCCGACTCCTCCCGGTACTCGACGAGGACGCGGTGTTCCTGCACGTCGGTGATGCGGAACGGGTTGCGCGAAAGTGGCGTGACGAGCGTAGCGTCCGCTGGGAGCTCTTCGAGATGCTCGAGAAGGGTGTGCCAACTCACGCTGAACGGCATACGTTGCGTTAGCAATCACCCGTCAAAAGCCTGTGGACGGCCCGCTCAGCCGCGATTCCCCTCGACCGAGTAGGCACACCGCGCTGTCCCGACCGAGTCCGACGAACCCGAAGTCGACCTGTTGACCCGCTGGCGAGAGTGAGGTCGAGACGGGGACAGATTCGCCGATACGATGATTGACCAGACTCTTACCGAAGACAGTGAAACAGCGGAATCTGTCGGAAGAGTGGTGGGTAGGTCGGTGCAAGATGCAGGGCACGTATCTTGCACGGTGGCATAGATCAGTTGGTGCTTGTCTCAGGGGCTTCGAGGTATACTATTTTCCACCCAAATATCACTATATCTTGAATCGTGAATCTTATTCAATTCGGAAGCGTCTTCCGGATTGATGTCCTCTGACGGCCAGGCTGGATTGCTCTACAATGAATTTATGCAGGCAGACTCTTTACTGAAGGAGAAACTGTTCGCATTATCTTGCTTCGATATCTCCCAGTGGGAGCAAAGCCCCAACTGGACCATTGAGGATGACACTGTTGAATCATTCCTTGATATATGTGAGGAGCTACTCGACAGAGGCACCTTTTATTCATTCCACAGAGGGAATGAAGAGTGGATTGAGAATGCGTTGCACCGAGGGATTCTATCTAATTATATCCTGAGTTGGCATCTTGCCTCAAGTCTTGGCTATGAAGTCGAGATAGAGACATTAAGCGGTGGCCTCGACAATTTTGATGTTCGTCTGATCAAGGATGACCTGCCGTATTGTGACATTGAATTGAAACGAATGGCGACAGCCAATTCTATCGATACGGAGGTCGCCTCACATATAGGATCATGTGAAGCATCCAGTTCAGCCGATTATACAGTTCTCTTTCTGTATTTCCCGCTTGGCGAAGAAGAGGACAGTCATCGGGTGAACGATTACCTGAAAGGATACATCTATTCCTACAGCAATAACCTCCAGTTCTTCGACAGCGATGACAACTATCTTTGCCCGATAACGGCTCCAATTGAACCGGTAGCAACAGACATCACACCCCTGGAAAGATCGGTGCAGATACTCCGGCATGAAGTGGGGATCGAACGCCGGACATAGTGCACCAAGGATTTATGCGTGGAAACGATAGATTCTAGCAAGCTATGACCGGGGAGAAAATCCTGCTCTATCTTATCTCGCGGTCCGGGGAACGCTCGGAGCGGTTAGTCGGTCGAAAGAAGTTAATGAAGTTGGCGTTCTTTGGGGAGCATTTCGACCCGGAAAGTGGGAGTCTGACCCCGAAGCCACAGCTGGGTGAATTTGACTTTGAAATCTACAAATACGGACCGTTTAGCAAGGACGTTCTCAACGCGTATGATGAGCTGGAATCAACCGGCTATATTGAGGAGGACGACCAGAACTACCTTCATACAATCATCAAAATCCAGGAAGAGCGGACGGATAGCATCTACCGTCTGATGGAGGAGTTCGATCCAGAGGCGAGACAGCAGTTGGAAGCAGTCGTCGATCACTTCGGGGAAGACTCAGGATCAACCCTGGAATCGACTTCCCTAGAGATGTTGAATATCAACAAGAGCGAAAAGGACCGATTCCGTGGCATTCCGATGAACCAGCTAATCGAAGAAAGGGCGACGTAACAGCACGTTCTGCTGCATCGCATAATCTCTACGCGTCTCTCCAAATCTATGCCGGGCGTTATATACCGGTCGTCAGAAGGTTAGATAGTTTTACAGAGTTGAGCTTCAGCGTTGAGTGTGCGAGTGTATCCCGGCGATCAAAATGAAAAATTCAACTCACCTATTTAATTTTGTGCAAGATGCACAGCGCGAATCGGTTACATGAACTCTTCTAAATAGTGGCGGATTGAATCGGTATGTATAGATGGATTATTTATCAAGCGTCTCGGCGGCGTGTCGTTCAGTAGCGTCGGCAAAGTGCCACCATGCGATTTGGTCGAGTTCGATCATCCGGTAGCTGGTTTCCTCGGATATCCATTGACAGCTTTCTAAGACGGCTCGGTCAGTTGAGGCGTCAAGGTGAGGACTGTCAGTCGCTTCAGCGAGTGCCTCAATAAACCGTCGAACTTGGATATCGGGCTTGACTGTATCGATGCCCGCAATCATCCGAAGGTATTGGAACGTCCGTAGCCCAACTCCCGTAATCCGACCGAACGGGTCTTCGCGATAAGTAGTCGGATCAGCATCTCGTGCCCACTGCTGAAGCCGGCCCAGATCGTGCTCAGCATCAATATTTGCGAACACATCAGCCCCCATAATGAGGACTCGGCGTTTCCGCTGAGCTTCGAAAATCTCGGTCAACGTGGGATCCTGCTGATCCATCGTAGCCAGTTCACTAAATGAGCTAATCTGTCCTGTGTCGAGAAATTGTTCCTGGAAGGCCTCAACGCTGGGTTTCACTTGCGAAAAGTAGTTTTGGCCGGTCGTCGTTCCCGCTGCATCTGCCAACAACAATAGCGGATTGTCACCTGTCCACCGATCTAACTGCAGGAACTTTGCAGCGTGCGCGGTGTACTCTACCTCTTTCGCATAGCCATCAATACGCTCCTGAAGAATGGGCATTGACACGACCCTACGAAAAGTAATCAAAAAAATCTACCCAGAACGGTCGCATGACGACCTATCGGCTGCTTCACCACTGGTGACGCAAAAACGAACGAGATTTGCTTGCTGACTACACGCTCCTATGAAAATCCCGCACCGCCATATCCCGATTCTCAGACAATAATTGTTCGGGTGAGCCGCCAGCTCACCCGAACGTCGGTTGTGAATCACCAGACCTCGACGGGATAGCGGGGGCTGGACGTCCGGCAGGCGGGGGGAACGTGATTGCGGTAGCGGTCGCTGTGCGGTCGAAGGAGTGCCGTGCCTGAGCGATCGGACCGATCGCTCAGGCACTCACCTCCGGTGGGTCGTAGGGTTCCCGTCGCTTCAGCATGTAGAAGATCGAGACCAACATCTTCCGAGCTGTTGCGACAATCGCTATCTGGTGGTTCTTTCGCCGTTTCAACCGTGTGTAGAAGTTCCCGAGATAGTCGTCGTAGCGGACGGATACGTGAGCGCACTGGACGAGGGCCCAGCGCAGGGGCGCTGAGCCCTCTTTACTGATGCTGCCGTGGACGTCCGTCTCACCAGATTGGTGAACCATCGGATCGAGTCCGGCGTAGCTCACCAGCTCTTCGTCCCGGTCGAACCGATCGATCTCACCGATCTCTGCGACGATTAACGCAGCAGTCGATTGACCGACACCCGGAATCGACAGCAGCCGCTGGGCTGCTGGCGATTCCAGTACCTTCTGTTCGATCTTCTCTTCCAACCGATCGATCTGCTCGTCGTACTCGTCGATCACGGAGAGGTGAGCCTCGACGATCGTTCGGTCAGCATCGCTGAGAGAGAGTTCCGTCAGGAACTCTCGTCCAGTTGGGCCGAACAACTCGCTGTCGTAGGCGTTGTCGGTGCGCTTGAGGACAGCTCTGACGCGGTTTTTCTCGGCTGTCCGCTCTTCGACGAGCGATTTCCTCGTTCGGACGAGATCCCGCAGGGTGCGGATCTCGTCCGAGGGGACGTAGCTTTCGGCGAGCATGTCCGCCCGGAGCATGTGCGCGAGCCGTTTGGCGTCGATGCGATCGGTCTTGACCGTCGCATCGGCGATGAGCCGGTTCTTTGATGGATTAACGAGCGTAACGTCGAGATGCTCGTCGAGCATCTCGTACACCGGACGATAGTGGCCGGACGCTTCGATTGCAGCTTCGCCACCGGCGTACTGTTCGGCGAGTTCACCAAGCCGGTCGTTTGGCAAGCGAATCTCGTCTTGCAGGTTGCCGTCGCCGTCGACGACGGCAACCTGCGAGTATCGGGTGTGGGTGTCTATTCCGAGGTACATGTGACGCCTCCGCTGGGGCTGTGGCGTGAACGAGAGATCCTCCTATGCGTGCTCTGAGGCACAAGTTTCCGCGTCTTGTCACGGCGTCGGACCATTCTCTAGTATCGTGCTTGTCGCACCGGGTGTATTGCGGTCTCAGCCAGCCCCTGCAACCGTGTTCACGCCTCAGGGGCTTAGGTGCGGGATTTTCATGGATTCTCTATATTCAGCACGCCGTTCCTATCGGATACGGGTCCTCTCCGCAGTGACGGGTGGAAGGAGACGGACGAACAGTCGAAACACCACTCATACGGTCGTGCGTCGTCTTTTATCGGCGCTAACCGACCCCGTCCGAGTGATCGCCGATACATCGTTACTCACGACCGTATCAGGCCGGGTCGAGAACGTAAGTCCGGGACTCGCTCTCCTCGGTGCCACCGGTCGCCGCGACGACCGCCCCGTCCGCGACGGCGAGCCCCTCCAGCGGCGTCCCCGACACGGAGTGGGACCACCGTTTGCGACCCACACTGAACCCGCCGACTCCCACACCTCCCGAGTGGGCGAACGCCACCACCTCGCCCTCCCGGCCGGCGTAGACCGTATCGCCCGCGACGGCCGGTCCCGGGCGGAAGTCCCCCGGTGCGGTCCACGCGGTACCCCCTTCGCGAGTCCCGCAGGCGGTCAGGCCGCCGCCGTTCCCACAGAAGACGAAGCCCCCGGCGACCGCGATGCCGCCCTGGGCGGTCCCGCCGTCGCGGTTGGCCCACCGGTCCGACCCGGCGTGGGCGCCGCCCGCGAGCCGGCGGAGCTTCCCGCCGAACGCGCTGACGAGGGTGTCGCCGCCGTCGACCCGCGCGAGCGCGACGACCTTCCCACCGACTTTCCGCCGCCAGAGTTCCCGGGGGCCGTCGGAGTCGTAGAGCGCGTACACCTCGCCCGCGGCCGTCCCGGCGACCAGCGTCGGCGGGCGGAGGGTCAGTTCGACCACCTCGCCGAACAGGTCGTAGGACCACGCCACGTCGCCCGTTCCCGCCTCGAGGGCGACGAGCCGGCCGTCGCGGGTCCCGACGTAACACCGCCCGTCGTCGCGCACGACCGGCGGGGCGCTCACCGGTCCGAGGTCGGCCCGCCAGCGTTCGCTCCCATCCTCCGGATCAAGCGCGAGCACGCCCGGCGGCTCGCGGAACGTCGCGTAGACCGTGCCGTCGACGACCGCCGGGGCGTTCGTCCACGGGTTCTCGCCCGGGCCGACCGACCAGACCGACTCGCCCGTGGCGAGGTCCAGCGCGTGGAGCGCCTCGGGTCCGGGGAGGAACACCCGCCCCTCGGAAACCACCGGGCGGTCGGTCGGACGGGGCGTCTCGACGGCCCACCGCTCGGTCACGCCCTCGCGCGGCGCGGCGGCATCGGGAGCGTAGGCGCTGGCCTGCGGGTCGCGTGCGGGGTATGGCCACTCGGTCGAGTCGTCTGTCCCCGGTGTGGGACGGCCGTCGCCGAGGGCGCGACAGCCCGCGAGCGAGGCCGCACCCCCGGCCGCGGCGGCCGCGAGGAACCGGCGTCTGGTCGTCCCGGAGCGCGTGGAGGGCATCCCCCGGAAACCGTCGGTCGTCGGGCAAGTCTCTTCGGGTTCGCCCCGACCACTCCCCCGACGACCAATCTTAAGCGCCTCGCTCCCGAGGGAGGCGTATGTTCGACGAGGACGACCTGGCGGCGATCCGCGAGGGGGCCGAACGGTGGGAGGAGGAGACCTACGAGCCCACCGTCGAGCGGTTCGGCGAGCGCAAGGAGACCTTCGACACGGACACGGGCGGTCAGGAGGTCGACCCGCTCTACACTCCGGCGGACGTCGCCGACCTCGACTACGGCGAGGACCTCGGCTACCCGGCCGAGGAGCCGTTCACCCGCGGGGTCTACTCGACGATGTACCGCGGGCGGCTCTGGACGATGCGCCAGTACGCCGGGATGGGCACCGCCGCCGAGACCAACGAGCGGTTCCTCTACCTGCTCGACCAGGGCCAGACGGGGCTCTCGATGGCGTTCGACCTGCCCACGCAGATGGGCTACGACTCCGACGCCCCGATGGCCGAGGGCGAGGTCGGCAAGTCGGGCGTCGCCATCGACTCGCTCGAGGACATGGAGCGGGTGTTCGAGGGCATACCTCTAGATGAGGTCTCGACGAGCATGACCATCAACGCCCCCGCGAGCATCCTGCTCGCGATGTACATCGCCATCGGCGACCGACAGGGGGTCCCGCGAGAGGAACTCCGGGGGACCATCCAGAACGACATCCTGAAGGAGTACGTCGCGCGGAACACCTACATCTACCCGCCCAAGCCCTCGATGCGGCTCATCACCGACATCTTCGAGTTCTGCGCGGAGGAGGTCCCGAAGTTCAACACGATCTCCATCTCGGGGTATCACATCCGGGAGGCCGGCTCGACGGCGGCCCAGGAGATCGCGTTCACGCTCGGCAACGGCATCGAGTACGTCCAGGCCGCCATCGACGCCGGGCAGGACGTCGACGAGTTCGCGCCCCAGCTCTCCTTTTTCTTCAACGCCCACAACAACGTCCTGGAGGAGGTGGCGAAGTTCCGCGCCGCCCGGCGGATGTGGGCCCGGATCATGGAGGAGCGGTTCGGCGCGGAGAACCCCAAATCGAAACAGCTGAAGTTCCACACGCAGACCGGCGGCTCGACGCTCACGGCCCAGCAGATCGAGAACAACGTCGTCCGGGTCGCCTACCAGGCGCTCGCGGCCGTTCTCGGCGGGACGCAGTCGCTCCACACCAACGGAAAGGACGAGGCGCTGTCGCTGCCGACGGAGAAGTCCGTCCGTACCGCACTCAGGACCCAGCAGATCCTCGCCCACGAGTCCGGTGCGGCGGACACCATCGACCCGCTCGCGGGGAGCTACTACATCGAGCACCTCACGGACACGTTAGAGGAGGAGGCGTTCGAGATCCTCCGGGAGGCCGACGACCGCGGCGGGATGCGCGAGGCCATCGAGTCGGGGTGGGTCCAGGGGGAGATCCAGGACGTCGCGTTCGAGCGCCAGCGCGAGATCGAGGCGGGCGAGCGGGTCATCGTCGGCGTCAACGAGTTCCAGGTCGAGGACGAGGAGCCGACCGAGGACATCGAGACGGTCAGCGACGAGGAGGTCGCCAAGCAGATCGACCGGCTGGAGACGCTCCGGGCCGAGCGCGACGACGAGGCCGTCGAGGCGGAGCTGGAGGCGCTCCGCGCCGCCTGCGAGACCGGCGAGAACGTCATGCCACACATCGTCGAGGCGGTGAAGGCCTACGCGACGACGGGCGAGGTGGCCGACGCGATGCGGGACGTCTTCGGCGAGCACCGCGGCGGGGTCTGAACCGGGTCGGACAGCCGGATCCCGCACGGTCGTCCGGGTTCGTCGACGGGGAGAACGGGGTGCCACCGGTCGGAATTTTCACGAGACGATACCACTCGTAAGAATTTGTGTATGCCCGGCGTCTGGCCGACGTGATGGGTGGGAGGACGGGGGGTTCGAAGGGGCGGGATCGTCGACGACCGGGGCCGCCTCGCGTATCGGCCCCGTCACCCCGGGGGCGGGGACAGTGATACCGGCGGACGCCGTCGGGCCCTCGAACCACGGCGGGGGGTCCCGGTGATGGCAACCCATCCCGACGCCGACCCGGAGCGACTCGAACCGTGCGAGAGTTGCGGGGACGAGACTCCCCACGAGGTCCGCATCGAGATCCGGACCGAGTCGACCGTCCGGATGAACAACGCCTGATGCGGTCGTGCGTAGTCTTTTACCGGTGCTAACCGATCCTGTCCGGGTGATCGCCGGTAAACCGTTACAACCGACCCCGTGAGCGACGTCCCGTCCGGTCCGGGAGTCGTGGCCTGCCGTCCGTCACGAGGCACGACTCTCGACACCAGCGTTCCTCACGCGCGCACCTTTTTCACGCTGTGAAATCACTCGCAAGGATTGGTATAGGTGCGGGGTGTAGGGTGGATCGATGGGTGGGGTCGTGGGGACGTCGGACCGGGGGGTATCGTCGACGGTCGGAGTCGTTCTGCTCGTCGCGTTCACCATCGCCGGTGCGACGACAGTGGTGGCGATCGGCGGGCTCGCACTCGCGGACGTCGAGGGGACGGCGGAGACCGACCGCGCCGCACTGGCGATGACCCAGCTCGATTCGAGCGCCGCGACCGTCGCGCTCGGTAGCGCCGAGACACGCCGGGTCCGGGTCGGCCCGACCGACGCCGGACGGGTGACTGTCGAGCCGGACGCCGGCCGTGTCAGGCTCCTCGTCGTCAACGACACGGGAACCGAGGAGGTCGCGAACGAGAGCCTCGGTGCGGTCGTCTACGAGACCGGGGCGACGAGGACCGCCTACCAGGGCGGCGGCGTCTGGCAGCGCCGCGCCAACGGGAGCCGGATGGTCTCCCCGCCCGAATACCACTACCGGGACCAGACGCTCACGTTCCCGATCGTCCGGGTGACCGGCGGGGCGACGACGCTCGCGACGGACGGCTCGCTCGCGGTCACCGAGAACGGAAGCGAGCAGGTGTTCCCGACCGCCTCGCGCCGGAACCCGCTCTCGGATGGCCACGTGGTCGTCGAGATCACGAGCGAGTACCACCGAGGATGGAAGCAGTTCTTCGAGACGCGGATGGACGGGCGGATCCGCCACGACCCCGACAACCGGACGGTCGCGGTCAACCTGACCGTCCCGGTCACCGAGACGTTCGACAACGCGGTCGCGGCGACGGCGAGCGGCGGCGACCCGATCGACGAGGGCAGCACCAGCCCGCACGGCGGGTTCGACTCGCCGCAGGTGACCGGCGTGGACCGGCCCTCGGCGAGTTCGAAGGTCGACGAACTGATAACCGACTGTGGGGGCGGCAGCTGTGCCGACCTGTCGAGCGAGGCGGCCGACGGTAGCCTCGAGAACGGTACCTACTACGAGAACGGCGACGTCACCGTCGACGAGACGAGCTACGACACGAGCGGGGGGAACATCCACGTCGTGGTGAACGGCGACCTCGAGTTCGCGGGGAGCGGCGGTCCACCGGGGACGCCACACCACACGATCAGCGGGGGCGGGCGGGTGACGTACTACGTCAAGGGCGACGTCAGTATCAGCGGGAACACGGGAGTCAACACCGGGGGCGACGCCGAGGACCTGCTCGTGCTCGTCCACTCGGACGGGGGGAACGTGGCGACGGCCAGCGGGACGCCCCAGTTCACCGGGTTGATCTACGCCCCGAACGCGAGCCTGACGATCAACGGCGGGGGGAGTCCGTCGAACGACAACATCGTCGGGGCGGTCGTCGTCGAGGACGCGACGGCACACGGCAACGGGAACCTGGAATACGAGGTGCCGGTCGGCTTCGAGATGGAGTTCGAGACGCCGACCGACATCACGTACCTCCACGTCGGGGAGAACCGGATCGACGTGAGCGCCGACTGATAGGGTCGGTTGTAGTCTTTTACCGGCGATCTCCCCAGGCGGGGTCGGAGCTCGCCGGTAAATCGTTACAACCGACCCTATGACGATCTACCGGTGATCACCGATCCCGGCCGGACGATCACCGGGAGGGGACTACGAGAACCCGTCCGATCCTCCCGGGGACGACCACAGCGTTATCCGGCCCCTCCCCCTGTATCATGGTATGCCCGACACGAAGGAGGGTCGAGAGAAGCAGGCTCGCAACGCCGAGAACCGCCAGCGCGAGCGGGATATCCGGGAGGCGCGCGACAGGGCCGACGAGGCCGAGCCACCGGTGGAAGTGCTGGACGACGTGGACTCGCCTCCCGAGTGTCACCGCCGTGGCTGTTCCGAGCAGGCGGCGTTCGTCGTCCTCGAGCGCTATCAGGAGGAGACCGGCAAGGGCGCCGTCGAGGCGAGGGCGTTCCTGTGTCGAGAGCACACCGACGAGGAGAGCCCCACGAACCTCGACGGGGCCTATCCGGACTACGTGTTCCGCGTCGACCCGCTCCCCGGGGTGTGGGGTCCGGACGCGGACTCGGGTTGATCGACCCGTTCAGTCGAGCTTCACGGCCGTTCCGTATGCGAGTATCTCCGCGGCGCCCTGGGTCACTTCGGCGGTGACGAACCGGACCCCGACGACGGCGTCGGCGCCGAGCTCCTCGGCCTCGGTCTCCATCCGGACGATGGCCTCCTCGCGAGCGTCGCTCATCAGCGTCGTGTAGGCCTTCACCTCCCC
>JBEPXB010000042.1:0-10775 GCA_041642135.1 Halobacteriales archaeon
GGTGGGACGCTCTCGGCCGGCTGGCTCACCGACCAGATCGAGTTCCTCGACCCCCACATGGTCGACAAGGGACCGCAGATCCAGATCCACTCGAACGTGTTCAACGGGCTCCTGAAACTGGACGGGAACTCCCAGATCGTCGGCGACGCGGCCGAGGACTGGTCGCTCCCCGACAAGTCGACGTTCGTGTTCGAGCTCGCGGACGGGATCACCTTCCACAACGGCGACCCGCTCGACGCCGCGGCCGTCAAGTGGTCGCTTGAGCGGCTCCAGGGGATGGACACCTCCCCGCACATCGGGAAGGTCTCGAGCATCGAGGAGATCGAGGCCGACGGGCTCGAGCTGACGGTCCACCTCGAACAGGCGCTCGCGCCGTTCGTCGCGTTCATGCTCCGCGGTCCGGGGCGGGCCGGGACCATCGTTCCGGAGGTCGCCGCCGAGAACCCCGACGAGTTCAACCGGATGCCGGTCGGGAGCGGCCCGTTCGAGCTCGTCGACCGGACCCCCGGCGAGTCGCTCACGCTCGAGGCCTACGACGACTACTGGGAGACCGACGAGGACGGCAACCAGCTGCCGTACCTCGACGGGGTCGAGATCCAGCTGATCCCCGAGCCGAGCACGATGTGGTCCGCGCTCGAGGGCGGCGCGGTGGACTACGCGGCCCTGATCACCGGGGAGTTCGCCCAGCAGGCCGAGGGGCGCGACGACATCACGGTCGAGGCCACCAGCTCCGGCGAGTGGACCACGCTGGCGCCGCTCTGTACGAACCCCGCCGAGCACACCGAAACGGTACAGTGGATCAGCGGGTTCGACGAGGTCACCTCCCAGTGGAACGATTCCGACCTGCCGACCGCTGACCCGCGGGTGCGCCGGGCGCTCGCGAAGGGTATCGACCGCCAGGCGCTGGTCGACCGCGCGTGGTTCGGCTTCGCCGTGCCGGCACACACGCTGTACAACCCGGCGATCGGCTGGCTCTACGACGCGCTGGGCGGCGAGGACCCCGACGTCGGCCAGTTCTACGACCCCGAGGGCGCACGGGAACTGCTCGACGAGGCCGGCTACACCGGCGACCCGCGGCTCGAGTTCAGCGTGCTCGCGCTCCCCGAGGACGAGCGGGAACTGACGGTCGTCCAGCAGCAGTGGTCGGAGATCGGCGTCGAGATCGAACTCGACATCCAGCAGCAGTCCTCCTACTGGGACAACACCTACCGCTACCAGCAGGCGATCACCGCCTACGGCGGCGCGGCCGACGTCGACCCGTGGATGTCGGACTTCAAACAGCTCGGGCTGCCCGACCAGGAGACGGGCGAGGGCGCCTGGCAGCGCTCGCTCTACTTCGACGAGGAGTTCTCCGAACTCCTCCAGGAGGCGAACACGACGCCGGACCTGGAGGAGCGCGCGGGTGTCTACGAGGACATCGTCGCCAAGTTCGTCGAGGACGCGCCGTTCGTCATGACGACGTTCCCGCTCAACCCGAAGGGGTTCGGTCCCGGGGTCAGCGGCATCGGCGTCCAGGCGGGGCTGAGTAACTTCCACACCGCGTCGCTGGAGGAGTAGCGCCCGCCACCCGTTTCGAGACTCTATGATCACATCCAACCCTTCGTCCGAGTGGGGCCCCGAGGAGCGCCGATAGATGGGGATGAGACGCTACCTCCTGAAGCGGTTCGTCCACTCGGCGTTCGTCATCTTCTTCGTGGCGACGGTCGTTTTCGCGGCGGTCCGGTCGATCCCGGGGGACCCGGCCCGGCTGATGCTGGGCGGCGACGCCGACCCGGCGGCGCTCGAGGCGCTCCAGCAGGAACTCGGGCTGAACCAGCCGGTGTACGTCCAGTACTTCCGCTGGCTCGGCAGGATCCTCCAGGGCGACCTCGGCGAGTCGATCCGGACCGGACAGTCGGTCCTCGAACTGCTGTCCCAGGTCGCCGAACCGACGCTGAGCATCGCCGGGCTCGGGATGGTCATCGCGCTTACCATCGCCATCCCGACCGGGATCATCAGCGCGGTCAAGCGCTACGAGATCGAGGACTACATCGCCACGATCGTCGCCTTCTTCGGGATCAGCATGCCGGCGTTCTGGATCGGCATCGTGCTGATCCTCGTGATCGGGGTGAACGTCGATGCCATCCCGACGTTCGGCTACACGCCGCTCGAGGAGGGGGTCGTCCCCTGGTTCAAGTCGATCCTCCTTCCGTCGCTCGCCGTCGGGGTCCCCTACGGAGGCATCCTGATGCGGATGATGCGCTCCTCGATGCTCGAGGTGCTCAACCGGGACTACATGCGGACGGCCCGGGCGAAGGGGCTGAGCACCAACCTCGTGCTGTTCAAACACGGGCTCCAGAACGCGCTCATCCCGGTCGTGACGCTCGCGGGGATCTTCCTCGCGGTGGTCCTCGGCGGGGTGGTCGCGGTCGAGATCGTCTTCGGGATCCGGGGGCTCGGTCGGCTGCTCATCGGCTCGATCAACCGCCGGGACTTCCCCGTCATCCAGGGGACGGTCATCGTCATCTCGTTCGCGTTCGTATTCATGAACCTGATAGTCGACGTACTCTACACCATGATAAACCCGAGAATCCAGTACGGCGGTGGTGACTGACCGTGGCCGCCGACGTCGGAACCGATAGCAGTCGGGTCTTCGGGATCCGGAGCGACCTCGCCGAGCGGTTCGCCAGCACGGTCAGGCGCGACCTGAAGGCGAAGATCGGCGTGGTGATCGTGGTGACGTTCGCCCTCGCGGCGATCTTCGCCCCCGAACTGGCACCGCACGACCCGATGGCCCAGGACTTCGTCCCGCTCGACCCGCCGGCGCTCGCGAGCGAGACGCCGCTTGGCACCGACTCGTTCGGCCGCGACCTCCTGTCGCGGCTGATGTTCGGCGCGCGGATCAGCCTCGGGATCGGCCTCGGGGCCGTGCTCTTCGGTGCCGGCCTGGGGGTCGTCCTCGGGCTCGTCGCCGGCTACTACGGCGGCTGGATCGACGACCTGCTGATGCGGAGCGTCGACGTGATGTGGGCGTTCCCGTGGCTCCTGATCGCCATCATGCTCGTCGCGGTGTTCGGACAGGGGCTCTGGAACGTGATCATCGCGGTCGGCTTCGCGTACATCGACGACTTCGCCCGGATCACCCGGGGGGAGGTGCTCTCGATCCGGGCGGAGGAGTACATGCTCGCGGCAGAGAGCGTCGGGCTGAGCGACTTCGAGATCATCGTCGAGGAGGTGTTCCCGAACACGGTCGCGCCGATCATCGTCCAGTTCACCGTCCTGGTGGCGCGGGCGATGCTCGCGGAGGCGACCCTCTCGTTCCTGGGGCTCGGCGTCAAGCCGTCGACCCCGACGTGGGGGGCGCTGCTCGGGCAGGGCCGGAACTTCATCACGCAGGCGTGGTGGATCTCGATCCTGCCCGGGGTGCTCATCATGATAACGGTGCTCGGGATCAACCTCTTCGGGGACGCGCTTCGCGACGCGTTCGACGTCAGGGAGACGGATACCGAATGAACGACAACGACCCACTACTGGAGGTCGAGAACCTGCACACGACCTTCGAGACGGAGGGGGGTGACGTGCCCGCCGTCGACGGCATCTCCTTCGCCGTCGACCGCGGCGAGGTGTTCGGCGTCGTCGGCGAGTCCGGCTCCGGCAAGTCCGTGACGGCGCTGTCGGTGCTCGGGCTGCTGGCCGGTGCGGCCCGTATCGAGGCCGACGCGATCCGGTACGACGGCGAGGAACTCCTCGGGATGTCCGACAGGGAGATGCGCGGTATCCGCGGCAACCGCATCAGCATGATCTTCCAGGACCCGATGAGCAGCCTGAACCCGGTGATGACCGTCGGCGAGCAGATCGCCGAGGTCGTCCGCCATCACGGCGAGACCGGCGAGCGGAAGGGGTTCTGGAGCGAGATGCGCCGCAAGTACGTCACCGGGACGAGCGAGGGGAGCCCCTCGTGGGGCCGAGCGGTCGAACTCCTCGAGACCGTGGGCATTCCCGAGCCCGCACAGCGCGCCCACGAGTACCCTCACCAGCTATCCGGTGGGATGAAACAGCGCGTGATGATCGCCCAGGCGCTCGCCGGCGACCCCGACCTGCTCATCGCCGACGAGCCGACCACCGCGCTCGACGTGACCATCGAGGCGCAGATCCTCAACGAACTGCTCGACCTGCGCGACGAGTTCGACCTCTCGATCATGCTCATCACCCACGACCTCGCGGTCGTGCGGGAGACCTGCGACCGCGTGGCGGTGATGTACTCCGGCCAGCTGATGGAGACGGCCGACACGGCGACCCTGTTCGAGGACCCACGGCATCCCTACACGCGAGGGCTGATCAACTCGATCCCGCGGGTCGACGACGACCGCGAGTGGCTCGACGCCATCGAGGGGAACGTCCCCGAGCCCGCGGACAAACCGTCGGGCTGTCCGTTCCGGGACCGGTGTGACGCGGCGTTCGCGCTCTGTGACCAGCCGCTCGTGGGCTACCGCGGCGAACAGCCCGGCCACACGACGTGGTGTCACCTCTACAACGAGGCCGTCGAGTACGACGGCGAGGACGCGACCGTCCTCGACGTCGACCGGGCGCGAGAGGTAATCGAGGAGCACGAAGCGGACGGCGACGTCCCTTACCGCCCGCAGTTCGGGGGTGAGTACGCGTGAGCACCGACACGCCGCAGGGCACCGGTGACGCGCGGGACCGGAGCCGGTCCGCCGAGGGAACCGGATCGCCGCTGCTCGAGGCCGAGGGGCTGAAGAAGCACTTCACGGTCGAACAGGGGTTCATCGACCGGGTCTTCGGCGACGAGCGGCTCGTCCACGCTGTCGACGGGGTCGACCTCCACCTCGCCGAGCGCGAGACCCTCGGGGTCGTCGGCGAGTCCGGCTGTGGCAAGTCCACGCTCGGACGGACCCTCGCGCGGCTCTACGAGCCGACTGCGGGAACGATCCGCTTCGACGGCGAGGACATCTCCGAGGCCGGCGGGAAGCGACTGAAGCGGCTCCGCAAGGACGTCCAGGTCATCTTCCAGGACCCGCTCTCCTCGCTGAACCCGCGGAAGACCGCGGGGGAGATCGTCGCCAAGCCGCTCGCGGTCCACGACATCGCGGACGGGGACGCGAGACAGGAGCGCGTCGCCGAACTGTTCCGGGAGGTCGGCCTCTCGCCGGACGTCGCCGACCGCTACCCCCACGAGTTCTCGGGGGGCCAGCGACAGCGGATCGGCATCGCGCGGGCACTGGCGGTCGAGCCCCGGCTGATCATCGCCGACGAGCCGGTGAGCGCGCTCGACGTCTCGGTGCAGGCCCAGATCATCAACCTGATGAAGCGCCTGCAGGACGACTACGGCCTCTCGTACGTGTTCATCGCCCACGACCTCTCGGTGGTGAAGCACGTCAGCGACCGCGTCGCGGTGATGTACCTCGGGAAGGTCGTCGAGGAGGGTCCGACCGATGCCATCTTCGACGATCCCCGGCACCCCTACACGCGGTCGCTGCTGGCGGCGATCCCGAGCGTCGAGGGACGGACGGGTCGGCGGACGGTTCCCCTCGAGGGGAACCCGCCGAGCCCGATCGACCCGCCTTCGGGCTGTCCGTTCCACACCCGGTGTCCGGAGTACATCGGCGGGGAGTGCGAGGCCGAGGTGCCGCCTCTCGTCGCCGTCGACGGCGACACCGATGGAGACGGTGCTCACCGCGCGGCCTGTCACTGGAACGACCGGGACGAGGTGGAGCGTCGCCAGCAGAGCCCGTACGACGGTGACCTCGGGGGACCGTGAGCGACGATTCCGCGTGGGCCGAGGACGCTCGCGAGCGTCTCGGGTTCTCTCGGTGGTGGCTCATCGTCGTGGCCGCGCTCGCGATGGGCGTCGTCAGCCCGTACCAGTACGTCTGGTCGTCGATCGAGGGGCCGCTCGCGCGCGACCTCGCCATTCCACTCCCGCAACTGGGGCTGGTGTTCACGCTGTTCGTGATCTTCCAGGCCGGGTCGCAGTTCCCCGTCGGCTGGTGGCGGGACCGCCACGGTCCGCGGGTGCTGACCGGTATCGCGGCCGTCCTCGCGGGCGGGAGCTACGTCGGGCTGGCCTACGCGACGAGCGTCTGGCAGCTCTACGTGCTCTACTCGCTGGGAGCGATCGGCGTCGGCATCGTCTACACCGTCGCCGTGAACACGGCGCTGAAGTGGTTTCCCGACCGCCGGGGACTCACGACGGGCGTCGGGACGATGGCCTTCGCGGGAGGCGCCGCGCTGTTCGTCCCGTACGTGCGGGCGAATTCGGAGGTCGGCGCGTACGACGACGTCCTCCGGAACATGGGGATCCTGATCGGCCTGATCGTGCTCGTCGCCGCGTTCGTCCTCCGCGATCCCCCGAGGGACTGGCGAGGAGGCGGTGCTGACGACACGACCGGAGAGGACGACACCGCCACGGACGGCGGGCTCGAAGTCGCCAACCGTGACTACACCTGGCGCGAGACGGTCAGGACCTGGCAGTTCTGGCTGATGTACGCGATGTTCGTCGCGGTCAGCGGTGCGGGGCTGATGGTGACCGCGAAGGTGATCTCGTTCGCCCAGGCGATGGAGCTCACCGAGAACACCGCGACGCTCTCGGCCACGGTCCTGCCCATCGCGGCCGGGATCGGCCGGCTCGTCATGGGCGACCTCTCCGACCGGTTCGACCGTCGGTGGACGATGGCCGTCTCCTTCGTCCTCTGCGGGCTCGGCGTCGGCGGGATCGTCCTCGGCGCACAGGCCGGCTCAGTGCTCGTGTTCGTCGGGAGCGTCGTCGTCGCGGTGTTCTTCTGGAGCCCGCAGTACACGCTGTTCCCCAGCCTCGTGGGGGAGTACTACGGGACGACTCACTCCTCGTCGAACTACGCGCTGCTCTACTCCGGGAAGATGTGGGGCGGCGTCTTCGGCGGAGCCGTCGCGGGCTGGCTGGTGACGGTCACCGACTGGCCGACGGCGTTCGGCGTCGGGGCGGCTCTCGCGGTTGCGGCGGGTGTCGCCGCGCTCGGACTGCGGGCGCCGTCGTCGTCCGGCGAACCTAGCGAGGGGTACGGGTCACCCTCGTCCGAGGACTGACCCCCGGTCCCGGAGCGTGGTCCTCGACGGCCGCTCGACCCAGGAGTGCCGCCCGGACCGGGATCCGACGCGAATGGAGTCGAACGACCTCGTCGGGGGCGCGTGGCCACCACGGATGACGCGACATCGACAGGGCAGACAGGCGGTGGGACCGACACCGACGGTTCTCCCGGGACGGTCCACCGCGCTCCCGCGACCCGTCCCGGGTCGACGCTCAGGTCACGGGGTCGGTGGTTCCGTGATCGTACTTGAACCCGTGGGTAGTGATACGTCCGGGGCCGGAAGTTAAGTACCGGAATCCCCTACCTGATCCCGAGTGACCGGCACACACGAGGAGACGGCGGTGGTCGTCAAGCGCGTGGACTCCGGGGAGGCGGACACGGAGGAGATCCGCGAACTGGCGCGTGCGGCGGGGTACGCGGTCGCCGCGGAGGTGACCCAGACCCGCAAGGAGGACCCTGCGACCTGTCTCGGCGAGGGGAAGGCCGAGGAACTCGCACGCGTCGTCGAGGCGACCGAGGCGACGACTGTCCTCTTCGACAACCGACTCGGGCCCTACCAGACGTTCAACCTCGGGAACATCCTGCCCGACGGGGTCGAACTGATGGACCGCTTCCGGCTCATCCTGGAGATCTTCGGCCAGCGGGCCAACACCAAGAAGGCACAGCTCCAGGTCGAACTCGCGGAGCTCAGATACGAACTGCCGCGCGCGGAGGCCAAGGTCTCGCTCGCCAGGCGCGACGAACGACCCGGGTTCATGGGGCTCGGCGAGTACGACGAGTCCCGCGAGGAGGACATCAAAAAGCAGATCTCGAACATCCGGGCCGAACTCGACCGGATCGAGGAGACCGACGAGCACCGGCGCGAGCAGCGCCGCGAGTCGGGGTTCGACCTCGTCGCGCTCGCGGGCTACACGAACGCCGGGAAGTCGACGCTCCTTCGACGACTGGCGACCGACCTCGACGTCGACGAGAACGACGACCTCCACCCGGACCTCGACCCGACTGCCGAGTCCGAGGACCGCCTCTTTACTACGCTCGGGACGACCACTCGCCGGATGGAGACCGACCGGCGAGACGTCCTGCTGACCGACACGGTCGGGTTCATCTCCGACCTCCCGCACTGGCTCGTCGAGTCGTTCAAATCCACCCTCTCGGAGGTCTACCGCGCCGATCTCGTCCTCCTCGTGGTGGACGTCTCGGACCCGATCGAGGAGATCCGCGAGCGCCTCGTCACCAGCCACGACACGCTCTACGAGCGCAACGAGGCGCCCATCGTCACGGTGCTGAACAAGGTCGACCGGGTCAGCGAGGCCGAACTCGAGCGAAAGCGGCAGGCACTCTCCTCGCTCGCACCTAACCCCGTGGCCGTCAGCGCGACCGAAGCCCTCGGAATCGAGGAGCTGAAGGCCCGTATCGACCGCGAACTCCCACCGTTCGAGCGCGAGCGGCTCGTCCTCCCGATGTGCGACGACGCCATGTCGCTCGTCTCCTGGGTCCACGACAACGCCCACGTCGAAGACGTCGACTACGGCGAGCAGGTGACCATCTCCTTCGAGGCCCGGCCCTCGGTCATCGAGCGGGCACGGGCGAAGGCGAGCGACGTCGCCACACCCGTGGACGCCTGACCCTGGTCGACTCCGACTCCCCGTTCTCGGAGCGTGTCGTCCCGGTTCCCCGGGAACGTCCGGAGCCGACCGACACCGCTCACCTCTCCGGCCCGAACGCGTAGAGACCGTCCTCCGCGTACGCGTACACCGCGCCGTCGGCGACGGTCGGTTGTGCGGCGAGGCCCGAGGTCACCATGTCACCCTCGACCGTCGTCTCGGGGAGCGTGTGGGACCACCGGTGGCTCCCGTCTGTCCGCGACAGGGCGACGACGTCGGCCGGAAACCCGCGCCGTTCGAGGTAGATCGTCCCGGAACCGACGGCTGGGCGGCCGGCGTACCCGGCATCACCGGACGGTGAGACGGCCCAGCGTTCGCTCCCGTCCTCGAGCGCACGGACCGTGAGCACGCTCCCGACCTGGAACTTCGAGGAGAGCGAGACGACCGTGTCCCCGGTCGCTGCGAGGTCGGGCCGCTGCTTCGGCGAGGAACGGGTCCAGCGGTGCATCCCGTCGGTCGCGTCGTAAGCCCGGACGTCGGCCTCTCGGTCGTCCGCACCGGATATCTCGGTCGACACGAGGACCCTTCCGTCGAGGGTCGTCGAGACGCCGGCCCTGCGCCCTCCGAGGTCGTGCCGCCAGACCTCTCTCCCGTCGGCGACGCGGTGAGCCACGAGGGTCCCGTTGCCGGCGGTCACCACGTTGCCGTCCGCGACGGTCGGCCACCGCTGGTCACCGTTCATCGTGCGCGTCCACAGGATCCGACCGTCCCGGGCGTCCCGGCAGAACAGCGCCCGCCGTCCCCCGTCCGGGGCGGACGTTCCCGGTGGCCAGGTTCGCGTCACCGCCGGAGGGGTCGACGGGTCCTCGCCGACGTTTCCGGAGTGCAACAGGCGGCCGTCGGTGAGGACCGCTGGGCCGCTTCGCTGGCGTGTGAGGTGCCAGTGCGGATCGGCCGAGTCCGGCACGCCGCCGGCGCCCGTGACGCCGCCGTGACCGGCGTCGAATCCATCCTGTGGCCAGGTTTTCGATACGTCGAGCACCATCGGATCGCGGGGCGTTCGCGTGGGTCGGTTGCCGCCGGTCGCTGGGGTCCGGGCGTCCGTCTCGGTCGAGGGTCCGCCTCCGAGTGGCGGCTCGTCGCTCGTGCAGCCAGAAAGGGCCGCGAGGCCGCCACAGACCGCCGCCAGCAGCGCGCGTCTGGAGGGCACGGGCGGGCTTGACCCGCCGCGGGTAAGTGCTTTCAGTCCAGCCGCCGCTTCTCCTTCTTCAGGACGCGCACGTCCGAGATCCGGGTCGCGGGATACTGCCCTTCTCCGTCCTTCTCGACGGCCTTCACCATGTCCCAGACGACGTTCAGACCCGTCGTCACCCCCTCCAGCGCCTCCATCTCACAGCCCGTCTTCCCGGTCGTCTCGACGGCGACGGCGAGCGCGATCCGGTCGTCGTCGACCTCGAACTCGGTGTCGACGTTCGTGATCGGTATCTGGTGACACATCGGGATGGTCTCCCAGGTGTGCTTCACCGCTTGAACCGCACCGACGCGGGCGGTCGCCAGGACGTCGCCCTTCGCGACGTCGTTCGCCCGGACGGCCTCGACGGTCGACTCCCGCAGGTGGATCTCCCCGCGGGCGACCGCCCGACGCGCGGTGTCGGGCTTGTCGCCCACGTCGACCATCTGGACGTCGCCCGATTCGTCGACGTGTGTGAGCTCCCGGTCGTGACCGGGGGTCCCGTCGTCGGTGTTCGCGTCCTCACTCATCGTCGTCCCCCAGGAGCGCCCCGGGTATCGCGTCGATCAGGTCCGTCGCGAGCAGGCCGTACCCCCGCTCCTCGACGACCGTGTCGCCGGCCCGCCCGTTGGCGAAGGCGCCCACGGCCGCGGCGTGTTCGGGCGGGAGCACGCAGGCGAGCGCACCCGTCACCCCCGCGAGGACGTCGCCGGTCCCGCCCACGGTCATCCCGGGGTTTCCGGTCCGGTTCACCCGCGTCCGCTCGCCGTCGGAAACCACGTCGTATGCCCCCTTGACGAGGAGGACGTGGCCGACCTCGGTTGCGAAGCGTTCGACGAGGTCGGCCCGCTCGCGCCAGTCGTCGCTCGTCTCCCC
>JBEPXB010000043.1:0-8750 GCA_041642135.1 Halobacteriales archaeon
CGTCTCGTCGTTCCAGGGTTTCACCCCGAGTCGGACGAGTTCGAGGAACCCGGCGTCGATGATCTCCCGTTCGTCGAGCGTGGGCCCGCCGTTGGCGAGCGTTCGGTAGTGGCCGGCGTCGGGGTCGCCGTCCCGAGTGATCCGGACGTAGTACGGGGTCTTCGTGATCCGCTCGGTCCCCGTCTCGGTGGCGGTCCACTCCTCGACGCGGGCCTGCCAGTCGTCGGCCAGCGCGAGCCACGCGAGCGCGTCGCCGTGCTGTCCCTCGCCCATCGCGACCTTCGCGGCGCAGGCGAGGCCCGCGATCTCCGTGGCGATACTGGAGGGGGAGTAACCCGACTCCTCCTCCCAGCGCTCCTGCTGGGTGGCCGGGCCGTGCCGGGCGATGTAATCGGAGGACCGGCGGAGGTTGACGTAGTCGTAGTCGGCGTCCTCGAACCCGAGGCCGTGCTCGTAGAGGTGGTAGGCCATCACGCCCGGGAAGGCGATGTTGTCCATCTGCTCGCCGCCCCAGCGCGTGCGCCCGTCGAGGTAGGTGTTCTGCGGGATGAACCCGGCCTCGTCCTGCTGGTAGCGGTAGACGTACGCGAGCGCGTCGTGGGCCGTCCCCACCTCGCCCACGATGTCGAGGACGGTGAACGTCTGGTAGAGGTCCCGCGACCAGACGAAGTTGTAGCCGTACCCCTTGGGTTCGTCGGCGACGACGGCCTCGCCCCACGGGACCGAGGGCGATGCGATAGCCGCTCCCTCGAAGCTCTTGTCCTCGACGGCCTGGAGGCTCATCAGGGCGACGCGGTACTGCTCGGTCAGGTCCGGGTCGTCGGCCACGGAGTCTGGGAGCGGCTTGTCGGCCATGAACGCCCGCCAGGAGTCGTCGTACTCCCGCCGGACGGTCTCGTAGCCGCGGGCGAGCGACCCCTCGGCCTCCCCGAGCGCGCCGGCGGTGTCGGCGTCCTCGGCGAAGCCGAGCGCGAGTCGCCCGTCGTAGCGGTCGCCGACCCCGAGCCGCCCGACGAGGACGACGTTCTCGTCCACGACCTCTGCGGCGCCGCCGTTCTCGATCCCCTCGCCGAACAGGCGGGAGAGTTGCCCGGAGCCGCCGACGCCGACGGTCGCCCACTCGAACCGGTCGTCGGCGACGAGCGCGGCCGCCACGCTGTAGGGGTCGCCGTCTTCGTCCACGAGGAGCGGGTCGCCCTCCGCGTCGAACGCCCCGGCGTCGCGGGCGACGAGGTGGTACGCGCCCGCCTCGCCGAGCCGATAGCCCCGGTCGTGGTCGCCCGTGTTGGTGAGCGCGGTGTCGGCGACGGCGTAGACGGCGTACTCGGCGTCGTCGAGCGCCTCGAACGAGACGTCGGCCACCACCGCGTCGTGCTCGGGATCGGCGACGTACTCGGCGGTGAGCCGCCACTCGTGGCCGCGCCCGTCGCCGGTCTCCGTGACGGTCTGGCGGAACCGCAGGGACTCCCCGCCGACGTGCTCGGCGTGGCGCTCGATGGTCCCCGCGCGGTCGTCCCGGCGGTCCTCGTTGAACGTCCGGGCGGTGTAGGTTTCGTCCTCGTCCGTGTCGACCACGAGGAAGTCGAGCGTCCGGAGGTTCATCACGTCGACCCGCGGGAAGCGGACCTCCGTGAGCGCCCCGCCGGTGAGCGTGAACCACACCTTCGAGGGGTCGGGCTCGCCGTGGTCGGCGACGGTCCCGACGCCGTACTTCTCGGCCGTGGTCCATCGGGGCCGGGATTCGGGACCGGAGGGGACCGAGACCGCGGGGAGGGCGTCGAGGTCGGCGAGGAGCGCCGTCGTGTGGAGCCGAAGCGCGTGGGACCAGCCGAGCGGAGCCGCGGAGTCGGGCGTCCCGTCGTCGAAGACCTGCTCGGCGAGGAACCCCGCGCCGGTGCAGAGCGGTCCGTCCGGCGCAAGCACCTCGTAGAGGTCGCCGGCCCACTCGAGGAACGGCTCGGCCTCCGCGGCCCGGTCGCGCTGGTCGAGCAGCGCGCCGAGTCGCGCGGCGGCGTTGGCGCCCCACACGGTCGCGACCGACCACACCTTCTCCGCGTCCTGCCAGTCCCGCCGCCAGGGGTCGCCCTCGTAGCGGACCAGCCCGCGAACGTCGCCGGTCTCGCGGTACAGCCCCTCGAGTGTGGCCTCGACGTGGTCGACGAGCCGGTCGAGCGCGGCGTCGGGCAGTCCGAGTACGCGGTCGTACTCGGCGAACGCGGAGACCAGCGCGAACGTCCCCGAGTCGAACCGGTCGTCGAGGTCCTCGCCGTCCAGCCGGAGGCCATAGCGGCCGGCCGACTCGTCCCAGAGCGCGTCGAGGCCGTTCATCACTTCCTGTGCGCGGACGGACGCGTGCTTGCGGACCTGTGCGCTCACGGGCGCACGCGAGACGACCGCGTACGCCTCGAGGAACGTCGCCGCGGTGTGGGTGAACCGCCCGTCGGTGTCCTCCCAGAGGTTCTGACACCGCTCGGGGAGGCCGTCCTCGTCGAGGGTCGCGTCGAGTCCGTCGACCCCCCGTTCGACGGTCTCTCGAACCTGCGGCCGGAGGGACCCGTCGAGTTCGTCGCCGCGCTCGCGCAGGAGCTCCGCGAGGAACGTCACGGCGCTCGCGGTCTGGTCGGCCTGGTACTCCGGAACGTCCCGGCCCTCGAGCCGGGCGTTGGCCCACCCGGGTGCGAGCGAGCCGTCGACCGCCCACGCCCGGTGGGGCCAGGTGCCGTCCTCCAGTTGTGCGTCGCAGTGGAACCGGGCGTTGCGCTCCAGCGTATCGCCGAGGTCGAGGTCGAGCCGGTCGGCCGCCGAGAGGAGATAGCCCGCGATCTCGGCGTCGTCGCGGAACCAGGTGTAGCCGTAGCCGCCCGAGTAGGCGTAGTATGGGTCGAACTCCGGGCCGGCGATCCGCGCGCCGGTCGGGGCCGTCAGCAGCGAGAGGGCCCGGAGGTCGTCGGTGACGATCCCGTCACGCGGGGTCCCCTCGGGGACGTCGACGGCGACCCGCTGGCGGGCGGCCGCTCGGAGGTCGTCCGGCGTCGCGTGCATCTCGGCGGCCCCGCGGACGTCCTGGAGTGCCTGCTCGCGGGTCGTCTCGGTGTGGTCCGAGAGCTGGGTGACGAGCGTCGTCCGCATTCCCCTCCCCGCGCGTTCGAGCGGCGCCGAGACCACGATGTCGCCCGAGAGGTGGGTGTCCTCGTAGTTCTCCAGAGGGACCTCCCGCGGGAACTCCACGGGCTCGGGCGCGAGCAGTTCGTCGAACCGCTCGGGGACCTGTCCCCGAACCGCCGAGAGTCCGGTCGAGGCCGTGACGTAATCGTGCTCCTCGCGGTGGAACACCTCGACCGTGGCGCCGTCGTTCGGCCCGGCGCCGTCGTGGATGAGCCGGCCCACCCGGCCGTCGCGGCCCTCGGGCGCGAACGTCAGGAACGCCGTCAGGCGAGCGTCGGGCGGCACCTCGCCGCGCAGTTCGACGTGGGTGATGTGGGCCCGGCCGAGCGTCAGGTCGTACTGGTGGACGGTGAACTCGTCGGCGTCGTACTCCGTCTCGACGAGCGCGGTGTCCCGGTAGTAGTGCTGGCGCACCGGATCGGCCTCGTCGAACCACCGGACGCCGTCGTCGGTCTCGATGCCGAACCGCGAGCGGTCGACGCCGTAGAGGTCCGAGAGCGGCGCCGAGTGGTCCCTGAACGACCCGTCCGGGTCGACGTACACCAGCCGGTCGCCGTAGCCCGAGAACGCCCCGGCGTGGGTCGGACACTCCGCCGGGAACGACCCCCCGTCGCGCCCCCGCTTGTATCGGTTTATCGCGGTCCGCAGTCGCATATCGGCAACGGGGAGCCGTACCGCTTAAAGGCTGGCGATTTTCGGGGAAATACTTATTCAGAAATGAGTAAACCCTTATACCGTCGGGGCCAACGCGCGCCTATGCATCACCCCGGTCCGCCGGTATTTACGGCTGTCGGCCACGACGTCGACCTCTCGCCGCGAGACCCCGACCCGTCGGCGACGTACCGCTGGACGATCGAGGACGCACCGGAGGGGAGCACCGCCACGCTCGGTGACGACCCCGTCGAACACCTCGTCCCGGACGTTTCCGGTACCTACACCGTCGGCCTCGACGCGCCCGACGGGCACGACCGCCTGACCGTCCGGGCGTTCCCGGGCGAGGCCGCCTCCGGCACGACCGGCGGCGCCTCGGGGTACTCGGGTATGATCGGTCGCTCGGGCGTCTCCGGACGGTCGGGCTTCTCCGGGAGCGCCCGCGGCTCCGGACGGTTCGAGGGACCCGAAGGGGAGTCCCGACCCCGGGTGCGTCTCGATGGCGGCCGCGACGGGGACCGCGTCTCGCTCCGGGCGACCGCCCGCCGCGGGGTCTCCGACGACCCCGACCGCGACCTCGACGTGGAGTTCTACGTCGACGACCGCGACGCCGACCCCGGGCTCGCCGTCGACGGCTGGGACGCCGAACTGCCGCTCCCCGAGGAGCCCGTCCGGGTCCACGTCGTCTCCGTCGCCGGGGACGGCTACAGCGTCCCCGACGCGGTCCGGGTCCACCCGGACGGGAGCGTCGAGCGGCTCTACGACCCGCCCGAGTGGGCCGAGGAGGTCACCCTCTACGAGGTGTACGTCCGCGGGTTCGCCGGCGAGGGGGAGTTCTCCTTCGACGCGCTCGGGGAGCGGCTGCCGTACCTCGCCGACCTCGGCGTCAACACAGTGTGGCTCACGCCGGTGCTCCAGAACGACGAGTACGAGCACGGCTACAACATCACGGACTTCTTCTCCATCGCCGATGACCTCGGCACCCGCGAGGAGTTCGAGGCGTTCGTCGAGCGCGCCCACGACCACGGTATTCGCGTGCTGTTCGACCTCGTGCTGAACCACTCCGCGCGCGCCCATCCGTACTTCCAGGACGCCTACGGCAACCCCGACAGCGAGCACTACGACTGGTACGAGTGGCAGGAGAACGGCGAGCCCGGCACCTACTTCGACTGGGAGTACATCGCCAACTTCGACTTCGATAGTCTGGAGGTCCGCCGGCACCTGCTCGACGCGGTCGACGAGTGGGCACCAGTAGTGGACGGCTTCCGGTGTGACATGGCGTGGGCCGTCCCCGAGTCGTTCTGGCGGGAGGTCCACGACCGCGTGAAGGCGCTGGACTCGGAGTTCCTCCTGCTCGACGAGACTATCCCGTACATCGCGGACTTCCACGGCTCGATGTTCGAGGTCCACTTCGACACCACGCTGTACTTCACGCTCAGGCAGGTCGGCCGGGGCCACCAGCCCGGCGAGGCCGTCGTCGACGCGGTCGAGCAGCGAAAGGAGGTCGGCTTCCCGGACCACGCCGGGTTCATGCTCTACCTCGAGAACCACGACGAGACCCGGTACCTCGAGGAGTGCGGCCGCTCGGCCACCGAGGCCGCTGCGGCCACGATCTTCACCCTCCCCGGGATACCGATGCTCTACTCCGGGCAGGAACTCGGGATGCGCAACCGTCGCGGCGCGCTGGACTGGGAGGCCGCCGACGACTCCCTGCTCGAGTACTACGAGTCGCTGATCGAGACCCGCGAGTCGACGCCCGCGCTCGGCTACGACGGCGGGTTCGAGCGGGTCGACTTCGAGAGCGACTCGGAGTCGGTCGTCGCCTACGCCCGGACGAGCCCCGTCGGCGCGGACGCCGAGCACGACCGCTACGTCGTCGCCTGTAACTTCGGCGACGACCCTGCGACGGTCTCGTTCCCCGGCGAGGCGGTCGCCCCGACCGACCGCGTCTCCGGGGCGGACGTCGCGACCGGCGACGGGCTCTCGGTCGAAAACGTCGTGGTGGTGCCCGCAGCACCCCGCCGGCAGGGATGACCGACGAGGAGGACGGAGTCGGGGGCGACGGACGGTCGGTCGGCGACGGCCCGCGGCTCCTCGAGGGGCCGACCGACGCACTCGTCGACCGACAGCGGCGGATACTCGACCGCCACGACGACCGGTTCGAGGCCGCCAAGGAACTCGTCGAGTATCTCGGCGCGTACTGGCGGGGCGAGGAGGGGTACGCCGAGGTGGGCTTCTGGACGCCCGGGCTCGTCGACGAGGTGCCCGCCGACGCCGTGGAACTGGAGGTGCTGACCCCGCGGGAGTCGGTCGATCTCACCACCGAGACGACCGTCGAGTTCGATCGGGCGACTGTCGAGACCCGCCGGGAGGGCGAGTTCACCTGGGTGGCCGTCGAGGGGATGCGCCCCGGAACTCGCGAGGAACTGGGCTCGCTCTACCGGCTCGTCTACGACCACGGGGGCGAACGGGGCGAGGTGCAGGACCCGCTCGCGGCCTCGCTCCCGTTCGGCGCGTACGCGCCGGCCGAACTCTACGACCTCGACCGACTGGACCGCGAGCGCCCCGACCGCGAGCACTTCCGGTCGTTCGGCACCGACGGCGAGGCCATCCCGACGAGCGAGGACGACGGCCTCCCCCGCGTCGAGCCGGCGACGTCGATGCTGGAGATACACCCCGGGACCGCGACGGAGGCCGGGAGCCTCGCGGGTCTGGCCCGCCGGCTCCGCGGGATCGCCGAGAAACAGCGCGCCGGCGAGGCGCTCGCGCCCGCCGACCGGAACTTCCTCGGCTACGACGCGGTCCAGCTGATGCCCGTCGAACCTATCACGGAGAACGAGGACCACCCCGGGTACTTCCGGCCCGAGGAAACGTCGGGTGACCGCGTCGAGGTGACGGTCGAGCCGCCGGACATGGTGAACTGGGGCTACGACATCGTCGTCTCGGGGTTCTCGGCGGTCAATCCCGCGATACTGGAGACCTCTCGGCCGGACGAACTGGTCGACTTCATCGCCGCGTGCCACGAGATGCCCCGGCCGATACGCGTGGTGTTCGACGTCGCGCTCGGACACGCCGACAACGGCGGGCTCGACCTCCTCCCCGACCGGTTCTTCTCCGGGCCGGGGATGTACGGCCAGGAACTGGACTACACCGAGCCCGTGGTGCGGGCGACCCTGCTGGAGATGCAGCGCCGGAAGATGGACTTCGGCGCGGACGGCATCCGCGTCGACGGCGCCCAGGACTTCACCAACTGGACGGAGGAGCGCGGCGAGTGGCACGACGACGCGTTCCTCGCCGAGATGGACCGCGTGACACAGGAGGTCGCCGGGACCGAGTACCGTCCCTGGATGATCTACGAGGACGGCCGTCCCTGGCCCCGCGAGGACTGGGAGCTCGCCTCGACGTACAGGACGCTCATCGAGCAGCACCCTCACTCGTTCCAGTGGTCGCCGGTCACGTTCGCGCACAACACGCCCGCGCTGCTGACGTTCTGGGCGACGAAGTGGTGGCGGGTGTACGAGGTGGCGGACTTCGGCTCGAACTGGATCACCGGCGTCGCCAACCACGACACCCTCCGCCGTGGCGGCCAGCGCGAGGTCGGGACCTCCTGGGAGAGCGACCCGATCAACCCCTACCTCGGGGAGACGCCGCAGGACATCATCGACGAGGCGTACGACAGCCCCGCGGCGAACGCGCTGATGCACTGTCTCCTCCCGGGAGTGCCGATGGACTTCCTCAACGCCAACTTCCGCGGGCCGTGGGGGTTCGTCCGGGACACCGACGCCCCGTGGAACGTGAAGGTCGTCGCCGACGAGCACAACCTCGCCGAGTGGCAGATCCGCGACGAGAACTACCGCGAGGACGGCCACTTCCCGCGGCTGAAGCGCCTCGGGTTCGAGGACCCCGACGACCTCCGGGAGTTCTTGCACGCGCTGTCCGACACCGTGAGCGCGACTGACTACGACCCCGAGCGGATGGCGGCGATGCTCGCCCCCCTGAACCCGCCGCTCGGCGACGGTGCCCCCACGTCGAGGGACCTCGAGGCCTTCGGCTACGCCTGGATGCGGGACTTCCGCGAGTTCGCGAACCTCGAAAACTGGGCCGACGACCAGGGCGAGGTCCGGACGGCCTTCGACCGCGCGGTCCGGGAGTTCCGACACGAGCGACCGTGGCTCCGGGCCGACATCGACGACGACGGCCCGGAGGCGTTCGACTACCGCCACCCCACCGACGGGACGGTGCTCTACTACGGCTACCGGGTCGCCCCCGACGGGGACGAGGAACTCCTGTTCCTCGCGAACATGGAGGGGGTCGCGACGACCGAGGTCCCCACGGAACTCCCCACCGACGGACTCCCGGCCGACGGCTGGGAACTCGCGCTCGCCTCGCCGGGCGTCGGTGCCGCCGACGCGACCGAGCCGGTGACGCTGGCGAACGGCGAGGTCGTCGTCTTCAGTCGCACGTAGCCCGGGAGAACGTCGCCTCTCCTCGGACGACGTCTCCACCCCGATATGGGCGACCACTCCCCGGACGGCCGGCGCCCTACGCGGGCGTCCCCGTCTCGGCGTAGCAGTTGAACTCGAGGGTCGTCGAGCCGAGGGTCGATCCCTCGGCGTCCCGCGCCTCGACGCGGAGCGCCCCGTTCTGCGGGAACGGCCCGAGCGCCTGCTGGTAGGTCCGGCGCGGCCCCTCGGATCCCTCGGTGCTCGCCCGAGGGACGGTATAGCGGAGGGTATCGTCGGCGTCGAACACCAGCAGTCGGTCGAGGGACTCGAACCCCTCGGCGTCGCGGTCGAGGGTGACCCCGAGGACGACCGTCTCGCCGGGCAGGACGTCGACCCGCTCTATGGGGCCGTCCTCGTCCCCACCGAGGACCGACGCCTCACAGACCCGACCCCGGTCGGAGTCGGCGGGCGTCGGCCGGGCACAGCCGG
>JBEPXB010000043.1:8760-10735 GCA_041642135.1 Halobacteriales archaeon
GGGTTCCAGCGGTCGCGGCGGGGCCCGGCGTCGGGCATCGTCGACTCCACTCCGGGGAGGGGGAAAAGACCGGCGCTCAGTCCTCGGTGACGTCCTTCAGCCGGATACCGTCGTCGACGAGCCGGTAGTTCCGCTCGCGGTCGAGCCGGTCGGCGAGGTCCCCGTGGTCGTAGAGCTGTTCGACGAGGCTCGCGTGGAGGTCCCGCCACGCGACGGCGTACGCGGGCGACTGCCCCCACGCCCGCAGTTCGGGGACGAACTCGTCGTAGGTCTTCATCCGCGCCTCCATGTGCTCGATCACGTCGAGCAGTTCGCCCGCGTCGACCGAGTCCCCCCGACCGGCGTCGATGGCGCGGTTCACGGCCCGCTCGTAGCCCTCGACGGCCCGCTCCATGTCCCGCGCGGCGTTCGCCCCGTCCTCGGGGAGCAGTTCGACGAGCTGCTGGGGGATCGTCAGGTGGACGTGTTCCATGACCACGGTAACGACCGGCCGAACGTGAAACCTGTCGTTCCGGCACGCCCGGGCCGCCGACCACCCCGCGGGTGCCGCGCGTGCTACGCCGACTCCATCGCCGCTGTCACCTCGTCGAGGTCGGGGAAGGTGAGCGGCTCGTCGGCCGCCCACGCGTACTCCACCCGTCGGTCCGGTCCGAGGACGAACACGCTCCGCCGGGCGATCCCCCGGAGGAGACCCTCCTCGACGCGGACGCCGAACCCCTGGAGGACGTCGTTGTTGAACGTCGAGAGCAGCGGAAAGGAGAGGTCGTAGGCGTCGACGAACGCCAGTTGCGGGAACGGCGGGTCGGCGCTCACCCCGTACACCGACCCCGGGAGGTCGGCGAGGTCGCCCCACCAGTCCCGCATCTGGCACAGCTCCCGCGTGCAGGTCCGGGAGAACGCCCCCGGGAAGAACGCGAGCGCGACCGGGCCCTCGGCCAGCGCGTCGGAGAGCTCGAACGGTTCGACCTCCCCGGCAGTGTACTCGCCGGACTTCCCCGCCGCGTTCTCGGGGGTCGCCATCGGTGCCTCGAACGTCGGGGCGGTGTCGCCTTCCTCGAGCATACCCGACGTCTCCACCGGCGAGGGCATGAATTGAACGGACGGTGTCCGGAGACACCGCGGGATCGATCACCGAAGGCGGCCGATCCCGCGCGCGTTTCACGGGCGTTATCCCCTACCGCCCGGATCCCGATACATGAACTCGGCTATTCTCTTTGCGCTCGGGACGACGTTCACGTGGGGGCTGTGGCTCGTGCTCGGCGACCTGGCGAGCGACGCTGTCGGCCCGATGACAGCCGCGGCGATCACGTACGTCGTCGCGGCCGTCGTCGTGGGCGCGTACGCCATCCTCTCCGGCGACCCGATCTCGTCGACTCGCCCCGCGGGCATCGGACTCGTCGTCGTCTCCATCGTGTTCATCTCGCGGTGACGCCGGGCCCGAGGAACGGTCGAAGGGAGCTGTCGAAATACTCGAACTTTGAGGGGCTCCTCGAGTCAGCAGGCCGGTTCTATCCGGTCACGCGGGTTTCGACGGAACCGGTCGAAGACGTTTACCCCCTGCCCGACGACCGGACGTTCGATGCCCGCCGTCCCGTACGTGGCGCGGTCGGAACTCCCCGAGGCCTACCGCTACCTCTACGACGACAACGAGAACGGGGAACTGAACGTCTACCGCGCGCTCGGCAACAACCCCGAGCTCCTCCAGTCGCTCATGCGCTGGGGGACGACCGTCGTCGCTGCCTCGGGGCTCCCCCGTCCCGACGCAGAGGTGGTCCTCCTCGCGACGAGTCGGGCGCTCGACTCGCGGTACCTCTGGAACCTCCACGTCCCGCTCGCGATCGAGTCCGGCCTCGACCGGCCGACCATCCGGGCGGTCGGCGAGCGCCGGTTCGGTGATCTCCCGCCCCGTCGCGAGGCGCTCGCCGGGTACGCGACGGCGTTCGTCGACCGCGCGGGCGACGCCGCCCACCACGAG
>JBEPXB010000044.1:0-10684 GCA_041642135.1 Halobacteriales archaeon
CGCCGCCCGAGGACGCCGCGGTGCTCACGTTCGACGACGGGCTGGAGGACCACCACCGATGGGTCCTGCCCGAACTCGAGGCGCGGGGGCTGTGGGGGATCTTCTTCGTCCCGACGGGCCCGCTCGCCGAGGGACGGCGCCTCCCGGTCCACCGCATCCACACGCTCGCCGGGGCCGTGCCGGGCGACCGCCTGATCGAGACGCTGACGTCGCTGCTCCGCGAAGAGGGGGAGCTCGACGACGCGAGCGACTACGAGGAGATGTACACCGGACGCGGGACCCCGGAGCACGTCAGGACGTTCAAGCGGATCCTGAACCAGGAGGTCCCCTACGAGCGGCTCGACGCGGTTCTCGACCGGCTCGAGGCGGCGTTCCCGGGCGCGGACGCCGGCGTCGACGTCGAGGAGTACTACCTCACGGACGCGCAGGTGGCCGACCTCGCCGAGGCGGGGATGGTCGTCGGGGCACACACGGTCACCCACCGGATCCTCTCGCGGCTCCCCCGTGCCGAACAGCGGGCCGAGATCGTCGACTCGAAGGCGTACCTCGAGTCGGTCACCGACGAACCGGTGCGCGTCCTCGGCTACCCGTACGGGACCCCGAACACCTACGACGAGGAGACGCTCTCGGTCGTCGACGAGGCGGGGTTCGAGGCCGCGTTCACGACGGAGGCCCGGGCCGCCACGGCCGAGGAGTTCGACGACCGCCCGTTCCGGCTCCCGCGGTTCGACTGCACGGCGTTCCCGCACGGCGAGAGTCGCGAGGCGCTGCCACCGACGGGTGCCGACGTCGAGGGCGCGGTCGAGGCGGAGACGGGAGACTGATCCCGACCACGACCGACGGTGTCGACACGGCCCGGAAGTTTACCTGCCGGCCGGTCGACCGACGATCATGTTCGAACTCGACGGGGATGTCGCGCTGGTCACCGGCGGCGGCGGGCTGATCGGCGAGGCGGTCTGCGAGGCGCTCCTCGAACAGGGAGGGCGGGTCGTCATCGCTGAAACCAACGAGGAGCGGGGGAACCGGACGGCCGACCGGCTCGGCCCCGACGCCACCTTCCACCGGACGGACGTCACCGACGAGCGGTCGGTGTCGCGGCTCGTCGACGCCGTGGTGGGCGAGTACGGCCGGCTCGATGTCCTCGTGAACAGCGCCTATCCCCGGAACGAGGCCTACGGACGGCCCTACGAGGAGGTGGCCTACGAGGACTGGTGCGAGAACGTCGTCGCCCACCTGGGCGGGTACTACCTCACCTCCCGGGTGGCCGGGTCGGTGATGGCCGACCAGGACGGCGGCGGGAGCATCGTCAACCTCGGGTCGATCTACGGCGTCCGCGGTCCCGACCTCCCGATCTACGAGGGGCTCGACATGACGTTCCCGGTCGAGTACGCCGCGATCAAGGGCGGGATCATCAACCTCACCCGCTACCTCGCGTCGTACCTCGGGCGGGCGGGCGTCCGGGCGAACGTCGTGAGCCCCGGCGGCGTCTTCGACGACCAGCCCGAGGAGTTCGTCGAGCGATACGAGGCGCGTACCCTGCTCGGACGAATGGCCGACCCCGCCGACGTCGCGGGCGCCGTCGCGTATCTCGCCTCGGACGCCGCCGCCTACGTGACCGGACAGAACCTCGTCGTCGACGGCGGCTGGACGGTCACGTAGGTACCGGGCTACCGTTCGACTCAAGGGGAAGGTAGATACGTCGCGAGACAGAACCGTCACACATGATCGGGGGAGAGCGGGTCGTCGCCCTGGTTCCCGCACGGGGTGGTAGCGTGAGCGTCCCGAACAAGAACGTCCAGCCCCTCGACGGCAAGCCGCTCGTCGGGTGGGCGGTCGACGTCGCCGCAGCGACCGACGCCGTCGACCGGGTTGTCGTCTCGACCGACGACGAGCGGATCGCCGCGACCGCACGCGAGTTCGGCGCGGAGGTGTTCGACCGGCCGCCCGAACTGGCCCGCGACGACTCGCTCGTCATCGACACGATCAGACACACGGTCGAGGAGCTGTCGGAACGGGGCGAGACGGCCCAGTACATGGTGATGCTCGAGCCGACGTGCCCGTTGCGCGAGCCGCGGGACGTCCAGGACTGTCTCTCGCGGCTCGACGGCGAGGCCGCCCTCGACTCCGTAGCGACGTTCAAGCCGGCCGAGGTCAACCCCCACCGGACCTGGCGGCTCGACGACGGTCGGCTCCCGGAGCCGTTCGTCGAGGGGGCCAACCCGTGGCTCCCGCGGCAGGAGCTCCCCGAGGCCTACCAGCTGAACGGCGCCGTCTACGCCTTCGACGTCGACGCCATCCCCGAGGAGGGGGTCTCGCTCCTGTTCGGGGAGTCGGGAGCGGTCGTGATGCCGCCCGAGCGGTCGGTCGACATCGACACCGAGGTCGACTTCGCGACCGCCGAGGCGGTCCTCGAGGCGAGCGGCCGTGGGTCGACACCGACCCCGGCGCCGACGACCGCGGAGGCGCCGCCGGAGACGAACGGCGGCGGACCGGCGCGCGAGCACCCCGATGGCGGGTGACGTAGACCTCGGCGTCGTCGGCATCACGGAGGGGAACGGCCACCCCTACTCCTTCTCGGCCATCGTCAATGGCTACGACGACGACGGAATGGCGGCCTCCGGGTGGGGCGTCATCCACGACTACCTCCGGGAGAAGCACCCCTCGGAGTTCGGGTTCGAGGGAGTGTCCGTGACACACGCGTGGACGCAGGACCCCGCCGAAACCGAGCGGCTCCGCGCCGCCGCCCGCATCCCGAACGCGGTCGAGGACTTGGAGGGGATGCGCGGCGAGGTCGATGCGGTGCTGCTCCTCCGCGACGACCCCGAACGGCACGTCGAGATGGCGCTGCCGTTCCTCGAGGACGACGTTCCGGTGTTCCTCGACAAGCCGCTCGCGCTCGACGTCGACGACGTCGCGACGCTCCGGCCGTACCTCGAGTCGGGGGTGCTGATGTCGTGTTCGGGGCTCCGCTACGCCCGCGAACTCGACGAACCGCGCGCGACGCTCGGGTCGTACGGCGACCTGCGGCTCGTCCGGGCGGCGGTACTCAACGACTGGGCGACCTACGGCGTCCACGTGCTCGATGCGGCCTTCGGCGTCCTCGACGCCCGACCCGTCTCCGTGCGGGCGGTCGGGGGCGAGGACGACAGCGCCACCGTCACCGTGACGACGGACGACGGGACCCTCCTCGGGGTCGACGTCCTCGGCGACGTCCCGCTCACGCTCGACGTGGCACTCTACGGCTCCCAGCGGACCTCGCGGCACGAGCTCCGGGACAACTTCCGCGCGTTCAGGCGCACCCTCTGGCACTTCCTCGAGACCGTCCGAACGGGCGAACCGTCGCTTCACCCCCGCGAGACGCTCGACGTTATCCGGACCCTGATCGCCGGTCGGCGCACGCTGGAGACGGGCGAGCGGGTCGACGTCGACGACGTGGCGGTCTGATAGGGATTATCGTAGTCATTCATACGTTCTACGTCCGGGACCACGCGACTGGAGCATGGCGGCGGATCGAATCTTCCGGCTGGCTACGATAAGCCCTATGAGGCCGACCGGTTCCGCAAGCGGGTCACCGGACGCACCAGTGCTATGGAGACGGAGGTCGAGGGTCGTACCGATGAGTAGTGCCGACCCGCTCCGGGTGTCGTACACGACGGTCGCCGAACTCACCGAACTGGTCACCTACGCGGCCGAGAGCATCAGTCTCGGGTTCGAGCGGTGGGACGAGCCCTACGTCCGCGGGCCGAGCCTCTACTTCGTCCTCGTGGCCGGCGTCCACTCGGGCGCGTACGCCGACTCGCTGGGGGAGAACCGGTGGCCGGTCGAGACCTGCCGGGTCGTCGACACCGACCTGGACACGTTCGTCGAGGCGGCCCGGACCGTCGCGTTCGAGCGCGACGGCGCCGTCCTCGTCAGCACCGACGGCACCGTCCAGGAGCAGATGGTCCGGATCAAGAGCCCGGGCGACGACGAGCTCGCGCGCCGCCAGGAGACCGTCGAGTACGCCGACTGGATGGGGACGAAGCACCTGAGCGCGGCCGAGATCTCCGTCCGCGATGAGGTGTGGGCGGCCGTCACCCTCAGCGAGGAGACCGGCCGCGTGACCGTCTTCAGCGACGGCGAGTTCGAGGACTACCCGCGGGAGCGACTCGGCGAGCGGTGGCGGACGGCCGACTGACCGGTCGGTCCGCGGCGAGGGCCCCGGACCACGCGCGACGAGCGGGTGTAGCCGCGAGCCCTCAGCGCGGGCGGAACACCGGGAGCGCGAGCGACTCGTCCACGGGCTCGAAGGTGACCGCGACTGGCGTGCCGTGCTCGATCCCCTCGGGGTCGCAGTCGACGACGTTCGTACACATCCGCACCCCCTCGTCGAGTTCGACGTACGCGACGACGTACGGTATCCCGTCGGCGAACGCCGGGAGCTCCGTCGCCCGGCGGATCACCGTGTGGGCGTGGACGTGGCCCGTCCCCGCCGCCTCGATCCACTCCACGTCCCCGGAACCGCAGTAGTGACACCACGACCGGGGGAAGAACTGGCGCTCGCCGCAGTCCGGACACGCCTGTATCAGCAGGCGTCGTTCCGCCGCGGCCTCCCAGAAGACCCGGTCGACCTCGCCGTCGAGCGAGGGGAGCGGCCGGTCGGCGGCGTTCACGCCGGGACACCCCGTTCGAGGACCGCTACGGAGTGAGCGGTCAGGTTCTTGCCGTACTGGGCGGCGCCGACACCCGTCACCAGTCCCCGCTCGGCGTCCGGGACCTGGCGGTCGCCGCCGTCACCCCCGAGCTGGCGGACGGCTTCCAGTACCTGCAGGAACGACGCGCCACCGATCCCGGCCTGACCGGCACAGAGCTGACCGCCGCCGGTGTTGACGGGGAGCTCCCCGTCGTGGGTGAGGTCGGTGCGTTCGAGGAACGCGCCGCCCTCGCCCCGTTCGGTGTAGCCGAGCTCCTCCAGTTGCATCAGTTCGACGATCGGGTAGTCGTCGTAGAGCTGGAGGAAGTCCATGTCGCCGGGACCGACGCCGGCCATCTCGAACGCCCGCTCGGCCGCCGTCCCGATGCCCATGGCCGTGAACTCCCGCCGTGGCGCGACCTCGGGGTTGTGGCTGTTGCCGACCCCGCGTATCGAGACGGGGTCGACGCCCGGGTCTACAGCGCGTTCGGGCGTCGTGAGCAGGAAGCCGAATCCGGCGTTCACCGGGAGGACGCAGTCGAACAGCCGGATGGGGTCGGCGATCATCCCCGACTCGACGTAGTCCTCGACGGTGACCGGGTCGTCGAAGTACGCGAGCGGGTTCCGGGTTGCACCGTCCCGCTGTGCGACGTAGAGTTCGCCGAGCTGCTCGATGGTCGTCCCGAACCGGTCCATGTGTCGGCGCTGGACCATCGCGAGCTGGGCGTTCGGCCCCTGCAGACCGAACGGGTCGGTATAGTCCCGGCGGAACCCGCGCGGGTCGCGCGGAAACACCTCGCCGGAGCCTTTCTCGGGGTGCTTGGGGGTGTCCGCGCCGAGACAGAGGACCGAGTCGGCCATCCCCGAGTCGACGGCCATCGCCGCCTGGGCGAGCAGCGGGAGGGCCTGGCCCCCGCAGTGATCGGTACACGTCAGCCACCGGAGGTCCTCGAACCCGAGCGTCTCGGCGAGGACCAGCGGGTAGCGGTGCGGGGTCTCCGTCGAGGGGCGAGCCACCCCGAGCCCGTCGACGTCTCCCCAGCCGAGGCCGGCGTCCGCGAGCGTCAGGTCGGCGGCGGCCCGGAAGTACTCCTCGAGCGTGTGGTAGGGCTGGTCGTTCCGCCGGCTCGGGCGGTGCTTCTCGGTCTCACCGATCCCGGCGACGACCACGTCCTCGAACGGCATACTTTCCCGAGCCGCGGAGCCGCGATAACCGTTGGGGAGCGTGCATCCGAACCGGAGCTGGGAAGCGGTCGAGGCGGACGGAGTCTAATAAATCACATGGTTGACGAGGGTGAATTTTCAATATGTAATCCGGTCACGGTATCGATGTACCGACAGGACCTTCGGATGAAAGAGTGCAACAACTGCGGCACGTACGTCACCCCGGACTTCGCCCGCGTGTTCGGAAACGGCGAGGACGAGGTGTTCGGGTGCCCCCGCTGTTCGTCCTTCTCGGACCTGATGAGCGGCCGCGCCGCGAAACCGAACCCGTGAGGACGTCTGCCGGTTCGCCCGCGACACGTTCCGGTCCGCAGCGAGGAGACGAGAGAGGGACCCGCATCGAGTGCGGGCGGTCAGAGGAGGGCCACGATGTGTGCATCGAGTGACCGGACCGTCCCCCTTCCACAGCCGGGTCGTCCCCCCTTCGAGGGGTCGGCGCCGACATCTTGAACCGGGCCCGGCACGTCGGCCGGGCCATGTCGGACGTGGTTTTCGTCGAGGGCGAGCGGGTCACCCTCCGACCGATCGAGGAGGCGGACCTCGGGTTCGTGACGGCGGGCGTCAACCACCCCGAGGTCAGGCCGTTCGTCGGCCAGTCGTTCCCCACGTCGCTGGCACGCGAGCGGCGCTACCTGGAGGAACTGAACGAGCGCACCGACGCGGTGTCGGTGCTCGTCTGGGCCGGGGACGACCGGGTCGGGGTCGTGGAGTTCGACCCCGTCGACCGGGAGACCGGCGTCGCGAATTTCGCGATCTGGGTCCACCCGGACCACCACGGGAGCGGCTACGGCCGCGAGGCCGCCGAACTCATGCTCGGATACGCCTTCGATGAACTCCGGGTCCACAAGGTGACCGCCGAGGCCTACGAGACGAACGCCGCCTCGCGGGCGCTCCTCGAGTCCGTCGGGTTCGTCCGCGAGGGCGTCGGCCGGGAGGACGTCTACCTCGGCGGCGAGTACCGCGACACCCACTACTACGGCATGCTGGAGGGGGAGTGGCGGGACCGGACCCCGGGGGGATAGAGACAGTCGGTCCCGGGGCTCACCGGGCCGACCCGCGGCCGTCCCCTCGGTACCGGCCACGCCAGGACCCTCTCGACGCCCTCGCAGGCAGGGATGGACGGGGCGGCCGTCGTCGCAGTGATACCCACGGGTTCGCCGTGCCCCAGGGTCGAGGGTAGCGGTTCGTGATCCGACGCGGTCGGCGTCCCGAGGGGCGCTCCCGCGCCGGGAGGCACTCTCCCGACCTCTACCTCTCGAGACACGACTCGACGGAGTCGGCCAGCGCGTCCTCGAAACCCGTCCCCTCGAACCCCGGACAGGGGTTGAGGTCGACGGCGTACCAGCCGTCGTCGGTCCGGACCAGGTCGACGCCGACGCCGCGCATTCCGAGCCGGTCCATGAGCGCCTCGATGCGGTCGACGTGCTCTGCGACCGGTTCGGCCCCGCCGAGGACGCGCTTCTCGCCCCGGAGCTTCGACGCCGCCCGCAGCACGACCGTCCGACGGGTCCCTCCGTCGTCGACGACGTAGTACTTGTGATCGACCGGGTCGGCGTCGAGCAGTTCCTCGTACACCGCCCCCTCGCCGTTCACGGTCGCTCCGGGCTGCCAGTGGTAGAGCCCCTTGGCGACGTACGGCCCTGCGGGTCGCACCCGCGAGGCCGCCGGGACCGGGAACCCGACGCCCGAGAGGGCACACAGCTGCGAGAACCGGGAGACACAGGCCAGCACGCCCGTCGCGCTGTTCCACGTCGGCACGCCCATCCGCTCGGCCGCCACCAGCGCCCGGACCGACGCCGGCCGGGTGTGTTTTATTACGAACGCCGAGAGCCCCGAGAGGGTCCCCCGGTCGATCGGCCGCTCGGCGTCGAGGTACGAGACGGCGTAACCCCGTTCGGCGAGCACGTCGCCGACGGTGCCGAACGTCGGATGGTCGCTCCGACACGTGATACCGACGCGGGCTGGGGATTCCGGTGGGGACATGGACACCGACGGCTCACCCGGCGACGCACCGTTCGACGTCGGCGAGGGACTTCATCTCGAGGACGTTGTAGTCGGCGCCGATGCGTCCGGCGACCGCCTCGAACCCGGGGAGCGGGTCGTGGTCGTCGGCGGTGCCGTCGTTGTCGTGCAGGTGTGCGACCCGGATCCGGTCGCCGAACCGGTCGACGAACGACCCGAAGTCGACCCCGGTTACCTTCGCATGGCCGACGTCGACCGCCACGCAGAGCTGCTCCGAGTCGACGTCGATGTCCTCGAGGAGTGCCGCGAGACGGGCCGGCGTCTCGGTGTTGCGCGTCTCGCCCGCCTTGCGCCGCTGGTTCTCGACACACAGCGGCACCCCGACGTCGTCGGCGTGTCGCACACACTCGCGGAGCGACCGGACGGCCCCCTCGCGGGCGTGTGCCCTGACCCGCTCGGGGTAGCGCCGGGGGACGGACCCGCCGTGAACGACGACGGCACCGGCGCCGGCGGCGACCGCCGCGTCGAGCGACCGGCACACCCCGTCGACCGCCGCCCGGCGGAGCGGTTCGTTGAGGTTCCCGAGGTTCGCGTCGCGGAACGGCGCGTGGAACGTGTAGCTGAGGCCGGCAGACGCGGCCAGTTCCCCGAGTTCCGCCGGCGTGGGCGCCTCCGGATGGACGTCGAGGTAGCCCTGCCGGAGTTCGACGTGGTCGAGGCCGAGGTCGGCGAGGAACCCGGCGAACTCCTCGACGGTCTCCTCGAACCGGAGATCGAGGGACGCACCGTAGCGCACTACCGCTCACCCGATCCGGGCGGACGGGTCCTGGGATCCATACCGGGGGGTCCGCGACGCCGCTACTTCACGCTGTCTCCGGGCGCCGCCGGGTCGGTAGGGGTCGCGTGTCCGGTGGCCGCCCGACGGTCGGTGGGAACGACGCCGCTCGCGGGCCGCGATCTCCCCGATGACGCGTCCACGGGTCCGTGCGTCCTCACGCCCCGTGTTCGACCCGGCGCTCGAGCCAGTCGACGATCCGCGCCGGGACGTCCACGTCCGGGACGGCCGCGTTCAGCGACTTGAACTCCACCCCGCTGTTGACCTCGTGACAGACGTACCCACTATCCACCTCCATCAGGTCGACGCCCAGCATCCCGCCGCCGACCGCCTCGCTCGCCCGCCGCGCGACGTCGCGGGCGGCCTCGTCGAGGTCGAACCCCTCCGTTCGCGCGCCGCGGGCGGCGTTGGTCAGCCAGTGCTCGGACGTGCGGGTCATCGCTGCCACGGGTTCGGCGTCGCACGTGAGCACCCGGATGTCCCGGTCGGGCTTCTCGACGTACTCCTGAACGTAGAACACCTTGTGCTCGTAGCCCCCGAGGACGTCCTTGTGTTCGAGGACCGTCTCGGCGGCCGCCCGCGTGTCGATCCGCGAGACGAGCCGCCCCCACGAGCCCGTCACGGGCTTCATCACGCAGGGGTAGCCGAACTCCTCGATGGCCGCCAGCGCCGACTCGGGCGTGAACGCGAGGGTCGTCCGTGGCGTCGGCACGCCCGCCCGCAGCAGCGCGAGGCTCCCGCGGACCTTGTCGGCGCACGTCGCCGCCGTTCCCGGGTCGTTGACCACCGGGACGCCGTAGCCCTCGAGCAGGAGCGCCGCGTACCGCGCCCGCGAGGACTCCAGACACCGGTTGACCGCGAGGTCGAGGCCGTCGAGGACCGCCGGCGCGGCATCGAGGTGGAAGGGGGGCTCCCTGACGTCGACCTTCGTCACCTCGTGGCCCCGGTCGCGGAGCTCCTCGAGGAGCAGCTTCTCGTCCTCCCGGACCCGGGAGTGAAGGACGCCGAAGTGCATCCTACGCATCCCGGGACCCGTAACGCTCCGGTCTCGTTCGGCCCCGGCCGTCGTGTCGAGGTAGCATGACGCGGGAACCTACAGCCAGGACGGGTATAACCGCTCGGGCGAAGAGGATGCAGGGTCAGGCGGTCGCGTGGGGGGCTTCCCGGGCGGCCGACCGCTAGGGGAACGCCGGCCCGACGTCCGGCGTCGGCACCTCCGCGAGGTGGGGGTCGAGTTCGAGGTAGTCCTCCACCGCGCGCAGGAAGTTCGTCGCCGCGACGCCGTCCTGCTCGTCGACGCCGAGCACCTCCCCGACCCGGCCGCTGTCGAGGGTCCCGTCGGCGACGAGCGGCCAGCACGCGACGGCCTCCGCGAGGGTTCGGGTGCCGTGGCGCTGGACGAATCCGCGGGCCGCGTAGTTCTCGAGCTGGACGGCCAGGACGGCGGCGACGCCCGGGGTCACGTGGACACCCTCGACGGTCTCGTGGATCGCCTCGACCTCGTACCCCGCGTCCGTCCGTTCGAGGAGGCCGTGCGCCTCGAGCCGGTTCGCCGCGAGGCGGGCCTGTCGCTCGTTCACGTCGACGGTCTCGACGTAGTCCTCGACCGTCGCCGGCTGGTGCCTGTAGAGCCAGGCGTACGCGTGGCTCGCCTCCGGGTCGTCGAGCAGGAGGTCGCCGGGAGTGCGGATGCGTTCGGACCGGAGTCTTGACTCGCCGAGCGGCATACCCTGGATCCGGTGCGGGGGAATTTAGCGTCCGGGGAGCCGGCGGACCCTTCCCCTTCCTCGGACGTCGGGTGACCTCACCGGAGGATACCTTCGGTGATGCTCACCAGCCCGTTGCCGACCTCCACGAGCACCGTATGCTCGGGACCCTCGTCGACCCGACAGTGTCCGGCCCACCGCCTGAGACCGTCGAGTTCCACCTCGACGTCGTACTCGCCCGGCGGCAGGAGACCGGTCTCGCTCTCGGTCGTCCCCGGCCAGATC
>JBEPXB010000045.1:0-10181 GCA_041642135.1 Halobacteriales archaeon
GTCGCGTTCCTCCACGCGACGACCAGCGACGTCGACCGCGTGAACGGGATGGCCCACTACCACCTCCCGGTCCCGGCCGACGACGAGATCGTCGGGTTCGTGGAACCGCTGTTCGACGCGGTGATCGAACTCCGAGTCGGGACCGAGGGGCCCCAGCAGCGCTGGACGCTCACCGACGGCCGCGGCAGCACCGACTGGCTGCCGCTCGGCTGAACCGGGTTCTAGGCCGACCAAAACCCTTTTGTCTTTAGGCCCGCCTAATCCGTCTCGATGACCACGACGGCATCGCCCCGCGACGGGGGCGACGAGGGCGAGGCTCGGATCTCTGCCTACACGTCCTGTCCCGAGAAGACGGTGTTCACCGAGCGGGCCAACCCCGACGGCTGGATCGCGACCGACCTCACCGTCGACATCGAGCGGTAGGTCGCCGGGAGGACCGACCGGTGGCGTAACCGTCGCTCGTCGTTCGGGCGCGAAGAAAGGGCGAAGGGTGGCGCGTTCCAGGGGACGGGACTTCGGGGATCGGTTCGGCCTACTGGGTCGCCGACTCGAGGACCAGCGTGTCGTCCTCGAGGTAGTGCTCGAAGTGGTGGGCGTGCTCCTCGACGGCCTCGAGGTTCTCCCGGATGATCTCGCCGGTCGTGTAGTCCCCCATGTCCTCGACCATCGCGATGTGCTCGCGGAGCGACTCGATCATGTCGCCGAGCATCTCCATGTCGTTCGCGATGGAGGTCCGGACGTCGTAGACGTCCTCGCTCTCGGGTTCGACCGTGGCGTGGGCCTCGTAGGTCGCCCCGCCGGAGAGCGGGACGCCGCCGAGCGCCTGGGCCCGCTCGGCGAACTCGTCGGCGGCCTCCTCGAGGTCGGCCGCGACGTCCCCGAGGTAGACGTGGAGGTCGCGGAACTCCGCGCCCTCGACGTTCCAGTGGTGCTTCTTGATCTGGTGGTAGGCGACGTAGGTGTCCGCGAGGTCGGTGTTCAGCGCGTCGATGACCTGTTCGGCCTTCTCGGCGTCCATCCGGAGGGCGTTCTCCTCGACGGTGCCGGCCTGCTGTCGGACGGTCTCCTGTTTGCTCATCTCGTCTCCAAGTACACGCGCTCGACTCATAAATCTTGCCGATCGGGAATCAGGTTTTGGCTTTCCAAAAAATAGTTTCCCGATACCGTTCCCCGGCCGACGGTCACTCCCTCGCGAGGACGACCGCCGCCCGGTCGTCGAACGCCGAGGTGTCGGCGCCTTCGTCGCGGGCACTCCGGCGTGCCTGACGGTCGTGGGCCAGTGCGAGCGCCTCGCGCTCGTCGGCCTCGAGTCCGAGGGCGTCGGCGAACTCCGTCCAGACGACGGGGCGGACCGCACAGCAGAACAGATCGCCGGTTCGGACGACGACGGCGTCGTCGAAGACCCGGCGCCACTCGTAGACGAGGTCGGGGTCGAAGGCCGCGAGCGGGTCGGGGGCGTCCGGACTGATCACGGGAGGGTGGAGGTGCCGGGAGGACAAAACGGGTGTGCCGCCCGGTCGCACCACAGGTTTTTATCCGGGGACGGCGCACCCCTATCGAACGGAGCCGACCACGTGACGGGACTGACGGACGCCGTCCGATTGCTCGACCTGACGACCTGTCGAGCGATGCTCCTCTCGCTCCGGCGGGACCCGGGTCCCGTGCGGCGCGAGGCCGACCCGGACCCGGCGCTCGTCGAGCCGACCGCACGGCCGTACGAGTCGGTCGACGACGCGCTGGAGCGACTGGAGACACTCGAGTCGCGGCTTCGCGAACGCGAGGACCGACGTGCGGTGTTCCTCACCGTCTACACGCGGATGACGCGGGCGATCAGGGCGAACATCGATCGGGGGACGTTCGCCGACCCGGCGTGGATGCGCCGCTACACCGTCGCCTTCGCGGACTACTACCGGCGGGCGTTCCTCGCGTTCGAGCGCGGCCGCCTCGGGGCCGTCCCGGCACCGTGGCGGGTCGCCTTCGACACGTCGGTCCGGGGCGAAGGACTCGTCGTCCAGGACGCCTTCCTCGGCATCAACGCGCACATCAACTACGACCTCGCGCTCACGCTCCTCGACGTCGGCGTCGACCCGGACCGACCGGCCAAACGGGGCGACCACCGGGCGGTCGACGGCGTCCTCCGGCGGCTCGTCGACGCCCAGCAGGAGGCGCTGGTCGACCTCTACGCCCCGGGCGTGGCGGACATCGACGCGAAATTAGGGCGGTTCGACGAGTCGTTCGCCCTCCTCGGGATGACCGAGGGCCGCGAGCAGGCGTGGCGCGTCGCCTGCGTCGCGACCGACGCCGGCCTTCCGCCGGTCCGGTCGTACGCCCGGTGGGTGCTCCGGACGACGGCGACCGGCGGCGCGGCGTTCGTCCTCTCGCCGACGGTCGACGCCGGGGTCATGCGGAAGCTCCGGCGGGTCGAACGGCGGGGTATCGACGTCGAGGAGGCGCTCGACCGACTCGTCGACCGCCTCGACGACGCGGTCCCCGAGTAGGGGCCCACCGAACGTGCGTTCCGGTCCACCGACGGGGTGCCGGACGTCCGACGTGACACCACAAACTAAGTGGGTCTCATCTGATACCGAGGGTATGGCGAAGGAGACGGTCCGGTATCCCGACGCGCTCGTCTCCGAGGTGGAGGCGGTGGTCGCGGCGTCCGAGGCCTTCGAGTCGAAGTCGGAGTTCTACCGCTTCGCCTCCGATTTCCTCCTCTCGGTGCTGGACCCGGCGCACGAGCCGTCGGTCCTGGGGTACGGGGACATCGTGGCGGATCTCGAGTCGACCACCGACGGCCGCCTCGTCCCGCGGGACGACGGTGGCGAGACGGCGACCGGGCCGTTCCTCGACGCGTACATCCAGGTCCGGCGGCACCTCCTCTACGACGACGTCGAGGCGGCGCGCGCGGTCGTCGGGGAGCGTTACGATGCGACCGACCGCGAGGCACTGCTCCTGGACGAGGTGATCGGTCGCGAGCGACGCGCACGCGGGTCACCCGGGGACCCGATGCACTCCCGGGATCCGACCGCCGCCACGGGGTCGGTAGAGGGACGGACCGGGGACGGCACCGGGAACCTCGCGGAGTCCCCGACCGGCCCCGCCGACGGCTCGACGGCGGAGGACGGGTCGACCACGGAGCGCGACCGCGAGCCCACCGATCGGCCCGCGGAGGCGCTGCGCGAGACCGACGGCGGGCTCGACGCCAGCGACGAATCAGACAGCTCCTGATACGGTTGTGCGTAGTCTTTTACCGGTGCTAACCGACCCCTCCGGGTGATCGCCGGTACATCGGTACGCACGACCGTATCAGTACTGGTAGACCGCGTTCGCGATCCCGGCCGTCTGTCCGGCCCCGACGACCGCCAGGCCGGCGGCCGCGAGCGGGGCCCCGGGGAGGGCCGGCGCGAGCAGGTACGCGACGGCGCCGACGGCGCTCAGACCGGCGCCGGCGGTGTAGACCCACGGCGCCCGATCCGCGGCGACGTGTCGACCGGTGTAGAGCAGTCCCGCCGCGGGGACGAGCATCCACCCGAGGACGGTGAGCCGCAGGAGGACGGTGGTACCGGGCGAGGCGAACAGCGTCGCCGTCCCGACGAGGGTGAACCCGAGGCCGACGAGGAGGACGACCTTCCACGCGAGGAGCACGCCCTCGCGCATATCGTTCCAGGAGAGGACGGCGAACGCGACGAGCACGACGTCCATGACGAGGTGGCCGATCAGCACCGCCCGGACCGCGAGGAGTTCGAGGTGGGCGACGGTGGCGAACGTCCACGCGAGCGGGACGAGGAGGACGGGACCGTTCTCCCGGAGCCGACGGAGCATACGCCCCGGTTCGAGGAGGGTCACAAAGAACGTGACCCAGGGGTGGACTCGCGCGGAGTCACTCGTGCCGCGCTCGGCGGTCGGCGTGTGCCGGGCGGAAAGCGCGGGGACGTGGCGTGTCGTGGTGTGGCATCGTCGAGCCACCTCCTCGTTGGGGTTCCGCGGAACCTACCTCCCGGGCCACGTCGGTGGCACGAGCAGCACGTTCCCGTGCCCCTGCGTCACGATGGACTCCGAGACGCTTCCCAGCAGCAGCCGGCGGAGTCGGCTCTGCCCCCGGCTCCCGAGGAGCGTGACCGTCGGGCTCGCACGTTCCTCCTCGGCGAGTATCTCGTCGACCACGCCGCCCTCCCGGACCGACACCTCGGTCTCGACCCCGGCCCTCGAGAGGTCCTCGGCGAGCCCATCGAGGCGTTCGCGGGCGTCCTCGGCCGAGAGCCCCCGGTCCCGCCCTTCGGGTCCGACGACGTGCAGGAGCGTCACGCGCTTGGTCGCCCCGTACAGGGTCGGGAGGAACTCGACGGCACGCTCGGCGTTCTCCGAGAAGTCCGTGGCGAACAGCACGTGCTCGAACAGGTGTTCCCTGACCACCTCCGGTCCGTCGTCGTTCGCGGCGATACGTTCGACGAGCAGCGGCCTGACGGCCGTCCTGGCGACGTTCCGTGTCGTGCTTCCGACGAGCCGGTTCTCGAGTGGACTCCGTCCACGTGACCCGACGACGATCATCTCGGCGCCCACGTGCTCGGCGATGCCGTTGATGCGCCGGTGCGGTTCGCCCCTGACGACGTGGGTTTCGACGGAGAACCCCTCCGACTCGAAGACCCCGCGCTGAGCGTCGAGGGTTCGCCTGCGGCTCCGCTCGAGGTTCGCACCCGGTATCCCGACGTTCGCCGGCAGGACGGTGACGAGGTGGATCTCGTCGACGCCGATGCGGCCCAGACACTCGAGACACGTCCGTGACCTGATCGCCGCCTCGCTGGCCTCCGAGAGGTCCGTCGCGAACACGATTCGCATGTCCGTCGTAAGCACCGGACCCATTAGTATTGTACGCTAATTCCAATATTGTGGTAACCAGTGCGGACCGAGCCGCTGCCGCCGGCGACCACCCGTCGCCGCGCCCTGAACCGGCGATAGACCTTTGATACGTCTCGCGAAACGAGGACGGTGTCATGTCGTCCGAAGATCCCCCGGTCAGGTTCGAGAAGTCGCGGGAGCTCGCCGCCGAGGCGCCGACCCTCGTCGAGGGGCTCCCGGGCCTCGGACTGGTGGCCTCCATCGCCGTCGACCAGATCACCAGACAGCTCGGCCTCGAGGAGTACGGGACGATCACCTCCGAGGCCTTTCCGCCGGTCGCCTCCTTCGAGGACGGTCGCGTCCGGGAGTCGGTCCGGGTGTACGCCGGAGCGGACCCCGACGTGATGACGCTGCAGAGCGACGTCCCGATGCCCTCGCGGGCCCATCGCCCGCTGAGTCACTGTGTCCTCTCCGATCTGGCGGCCGAGTTCGACCGTGCGGTCTTCCTCGCGGGCGCGCCCGCCGAGTCCGAGGCGCAGGTCGGCGAGGTCGTCGGCGTCGCCACGACGGACGAACTCGAGACGGAGCTGACCGATGCCGGCATCGCGCTCGCGGAGGGGTCGGGGATACTCGGCGGCATCACGGGTGCGCTCCTCGCGGACTGCTACCGGGCGGAGGTGCCGGCGGCCGTCCTGATCACGCGGTCGAACCCGTACATCCCGGACCCGGCCGCCGCCCGGTCGGTCATCGAGGACGCGCTCGAACCGATGGTGTCGTTCGACATCGACACGACGGAGCTCGAGGAGCAGGCCGAGGAGATACGACGACGAAAGGAGCAGGTCGCCGCGCAACTCAGACAGGTCCAGGAGGGCCAGCAAGGGGAACAGCAGGGTGTCTCGCGGATGTACCAGTAGCGTCGGACCGGCGGGGTGACTGGATACCCGGTCGGACGAGTGTCGTCCCCGCCCGGGCATTCATCTCACCCACGTGGATCTACCACCGTCGACGTCGGCCGTAGCCGTGGTGTTTTCTTCCCCGCGGTCGACCCTCCGGGCATGAGTGTCAGGCGGGAGGGTGACCGAAGCAAGCGGGTGACGCTCGCGTTCGAACTCGCGGCGTTCGAGCGGTTCACCCACCCCGCGGCGGTGATCGAGGACGCGGGGGAGTGGAGCCGATACGTGGGCCTGATCGCCAACGACACCGACGCGGTCGCGGCGTTCGTCCGCGAACACGGTCTCCGCCAGGACTTCGAACTGGGCGACCGCGACAAGTGGCTCGCGCTGTCGGACCTGCACGAGGCGACCGACACCCCCCGACACGTCTTCGTCGGCCTCACCGAGGACGACGAGCGGGCGGCGGCGTTCACCGGCTGGGAGTTCGTCACGGTCACAGAGGCCGCCGAGAAGGCCGGCTGGGAGCTCGAGGAGCCGGCGGCGGACGGTCCGGGGTTCTCCCTGTCCCGGCTCCGCGACCGGCTCCCGGACGACCTCCCGTGGCCGTTCGGCGGACGGTGAGGCAGGGCAGTCCCCCGTTCTACGTCTGCGGACCGCCCCCGGTCCCTGCCTCCTGTGCCTCGCCCCAGCCGCCGGCGTCGACGACCGCGAACAGCTTCCCCCAGTTCTCGTCGTCCTCGCCCTCGGGGAGCATGTCGCGCAGCTGCTGGAAATCCGAGGGCGGCACCTGCGAGGCAACGAGGTCGACGATGACCTGTGCGTGGTAGGCCGCGTCCGGGGGGTCGGTCCCCTCGATCTCGGCCACCCGGGAGACGAACTCCCGCCAGTCGAACCGCTGACCGTGTTCGCCGACCGCGCCCGTCATGTACCACTGGATCTCCATCGGGAGCGACGCCGCGAGGTCCTCGGCGTTCCCCGCCGGGATCCGCTGGCCGAGCGTCGAGAGCGTCGCCCGGATCGCCCGCACCGTCTCCCCCGTAGCGGGCAGTTCGAGCCGGTGCTGGACCGTACCGGTGAACTCGTCGAAGTTCATGTGACACCGTTCGGTGCCGGGAGGCGTCAAACGGTGGGACGTTTCCCATCGCGCGAGAACGGCCGACTGGACCCGAGACGAACGTGGGAACCCGAGACGGACGTGGGGACCGACGTTGAGACGGGGTCGTCCCGTGGCACACCCGCGTGACTCACCCTCGCCAGGCGAACAGGCGGTCAGCGGCCGACCCGAGGGCGTACTGCAGCGAGACCATCACGACGACGAACAGCGAGAGGTAGGCGAGGATCGCGGTCACGTCGCCCTGGTTGAACCAGAACCGGAACATCGCGCCGAGGCCGGAGTCGAGGCCGAACGTCTCCGCGAGCACGACCACCTTCCAGACCATCCCGAGGAGGTACCTGAAGCTCCCGACGACCTGTGGGAGCGTCGCCGGGAGGTACACCTCAAGGACGACGTCCCGCCGGCCGACGTCGAACGCGCGGGCCATCTCCAGCAGCGCCGGGTCGACGGCGCGAGCGCCCTCCCGGACGTTCGCGGTGGCGAACGGCGTCGCGACGAACGTCACACCCGCGACGACGGCGGCCTCGGAGAAATCGAGCAGGACCATCGACACGAGGACGACGACCAGTGTCGGGACGGTCATCCAGAGCGGGAGCCAGACCGAGACGACCCGCTCGACGCGATCGTCGACGCCCATCGCCAGCCCGAGCGCCGTCGAGAGCACGAGTCCGAGGACGCTCACGACGGCCACCCGGAGGAGGCTCCGACCGAGGTGGTAGAGCGCGCCACGGTCCCGCGGGCCGGTCCCCGCGAACACTTCCGCCAGTCGGGCGGCGACCCGGAGCGGCGAGGGGAGCAGTTCGGGGCCGAGCAGGAGCGCCCCGACACCCCAGCCGAGGAGGAATACGAGGGCGGTCACGAGAACCCGGAGGGCACGCCGCATCAGCCCAGTTCCGCGAAGAACCGCTCGCCCAGTCGCCGTTCGGTCTCGCCGAGTTCCGGGTCGTCGAAGTCCCGCGGTCGCCCGTGGGGGATCGCCGCCTCGTCGAAGAACGACCCATCCGGGCCCATGAACAGCACGCGGTCGGAGAGCGTGACCGCCTCGCGCAGGTCGTGGGTCACGAACAGCACCTCCTTGCCGGTCTCCCCCCAGAGGTCGAGCAGGTCGCGGCGGAGGCTCCGGCCGGTGACGTCGTCGAGCGAGGAGAACGGCTCGTCCATGAACAGCACCTCGGGGTCGACGGCGAGCGCGCGAGCGACCCCGACACGCTGGCGCATCCCGCCCGAGAGCTCCCGCGGGTACGAGTCCGCCTCGTCGGCGAGCCCCACGCGCGCCAGCCACTCCTCGATCCGCCGACCCCGTTCGGGCTCGGGGACACCCGCACCCCGGAGTGCGAACGCGAGGTTCTCCCCGACCGTCCGCCAGTCGAGCAGTCGCGGCTCCTGGAAGACGTAGCCGTAGGAGAACTCACCCGGTTCGATCGGCTCGCCGTCGTATCTGACCGTGCCGCGTTCGAGCGGGACGAGCCCCGCGAGCGCGTTCAGGACCGTCGTCTTGCCACAGCCCGACGGACCCATCACGGTGAGGAACTCGCCGGCCTCGACGCCGATGTCCAGCCCATCGAACACCGTGAACGGGCCGTCGTCGCCCTCGAACCGGACGGTCAGGTCCTCGCCCTCCAGGCGGGCGGTCACTCCGGGACCACCTCCCGACTCACCGCCGAGTCCGGTCGCCACCGGGTCGCCCGGCGCTCCGCTCGACGGAGGAGCCACTCGGCGCCGAACATCAGGAGCATCACGGGTACTGCCCACGCGATGACCAGTCCGGTGTCGAAGTTCTCGAAGTGGTACTTGACGACGACGCCGACGCCCGTGGCGGCGCCGAACACCTCCGCGACGAGCGAGAGCTTCCACGCGACGGCCAGACCGAGTCGGGTCGCCCCGAACAGCGTCGGGACCAGTCCCGGGAGGTAGACGTGCCGCCAGGTCTCGACCGTCGAGGCGTCGAACGCGCGGGCCATCTCCAGCAGCGCCGGGTCGACCGCCTCGACCCCCTCCCAGAGGGTCACCGCCATGTACGGAAAGACCACGAGGACGACGACGAACACCGGCACGAGGTGCTCGGTGAGGCCGAACCAGAGCACGCCCAGGAACGCCCACGCCACGGAGGGTACCGTGAGGAGGGTGAACAGCGGCGCGCCGAGGTAGTCCTCGGCGACCGGTCTGGCGCCCATCGCGAACCCCCAGGCGGCCGCCAGCGCGAACGACACGACGAACCCCACGAGGACGCGGCCGAGCGTCACCCCGTAGTGCAGCAGGGGATCGAACTCCCCCGCTCCGGAGAGGACCATCACGACGTTCTCGGCGAGTCGGACCAGCCCGGGGAACCGGTACGGGGGAAAGGCGAGCGAGAGCAGTTGCCAGGCGACGAGCACCCCGAGGACGGAGGCGACGGTCAGTGGGTGTGGACGGTGTCGGCGGAGCCGTTCGAGCACCCCCGCGTGGCTCTCCCGGGCCGTTCCGGTTCCCGTCTCCCCCGCCATCAGCGGGTCACTCCGCCATCGCTTCGAGGTCGGACTCGGTCGCGTAGAGCCGCTCCCGGTCCGGGCGCGACTCGAGGACGCCCGCGTCGACGAGGAGTTCGACGAACTCCCAGTTGGCTTCCACGCCGGCCTCGTCGAAGAACGCGGGTCCGTAGACGACCCCCTCGTCCACCATGTCCTCCACCACCTCGGCCTCCGCGTCGGTCGTGATGCCGGCGACGTCGCCGTACTCCTCCAGCGCCTCCGCGGTGTTCTCCTCGAACAGCGCCAGTGCGTCCTGCCAGCCCCGCAGGAACCGGAGAACGGTGTCGGCGTTCCCCTCCAGCCACTCGCGTTTCACCGTGTAGGTCGTCGTCGGGAGGTCCGTCCCCGTCCGCTCGCGCCAGAGCGTGTACGGGTCGAACACCGTCTTCACCGATTCGTCGGCCATCCCCTTGATCGTGAACCCGGAGAACTCCGAGATCGCGTCGAGTTCGCCCTTCTGCAGGAACTCCCACAGCGCCGGCGGCGGCGCCGTCCGGGTCTCCGCCGTGTCCTCTATCAGGTCCACGCCGTACGCCTCCTCGACGAGCACCCGGTGGGTCGTGCTCGTCGTCGAGGTCTTCGAGGCCGGGAGGCCCACCCGCTTGCCCGCGAGGTCGCCCGCGTCCTCGATCGAGTCGTCGTCCGCGCGGGCGAAGATCCGGTTGAACATGTTGAGCTGGCCACCGACCAGCGCCAGGTCCTCGCCCCGGTCGACGAACTTCAGCTGGGCGACGGTCGACGGCGCGCCGATCTCCGAGGAGCCGGTCACGACCTGGCGGTTGTACTTGCCGAACGCCGCCACCTCGAACGAGAGGTCGATCCCGTGGGCCT
>JBEPXB010000046.1:0-10179 GCA_041642135.1 Halobacteriales archaeon
GACGTTCGCGGGCGGCAGCGTACCCGGCGGGTTCGACGTCAGCCGCCGGTTCCTCGAAGCCGAGTTCCTCGATGGTGGGCAGCTTGCCGGGGTCGAGACCGGGCTCTTCGGGACCGACGAGCGTCTCCCCCTCCGGAGCGGGACGTGGCGGCTCCTTCTCGCGGTCGCGCCACTTCTTCCAGAAGTAGCTGTAGACCGAGTACGGCTCGCCCGCGTTGGTGGTGATGGAACCGGGCTCGTGGTGGATGTCGTCGTGGAACGCCTGCCGCTCGTGGTCGCCCTCCGCGAGCGTCTCGCGAACGCGCTCGTCGCGCTCCCGGGCGAGCCCGGAGTAGTCGCGGTTCCAGAGCGTGCCCGCGGCGTCGACCTCTTCGCACAGGTCCGGCAGGACCTCGGCGGGGTCGCCGTGGCGGACCAGGAGGTCGCCGCCACGCTCGCGGTACCAGTTCCGCAGGTCCGCGAGCGCGTCGAGCATGAACCGCACGCGTGGTGACGAGCCGTGTTCGAGGACCGCGTCGTCGAAGACGAACACCGGGAGGACCTCGCCGCGGTCGGCGGCCCACGCGAGAGCCGTGTTGTCCGGGCCCCGCAGGTCCCGCCGGTGCCAGTGCAGGCGCATACCCCGAACGACGTCGGGCGGGCGTTTCAACGTCCGGATCGGGGCCGGGTGTGCCGGCTGTCGACGCGGTGACGCGCACGCCGCGACGACCGGGAACGACACGGGTCGTCGGCCGACGGGCTCGGCTGGCCGGTCGCCCGATCAGTCGTTCCCGGGTGGGACTGGTACGGTCGTGCGTACCGATGTACCGGCGATCACCCGGACGGGGTCGGTTAGCGCCGGTAAAAGACGACGCACGACCGTATGAAAGGGGCCGGACTCCCGACGAAGCACGGCGACGCAAGCACTGCAACGAGCGAAGCGAGTGAAGTCGTTCGAAAGGTGCTTCGCGCCTTTCGTGATGACGAGAGACGCCGGCGTCTCTCGAACCACGCGCAGCGAGCCGCGCGAGTCGGGAGTCCGGGGGTTTTCGAGGTGTTCCCTCCGGCTGATTCACCCCTGCCTATCTCGAACGATCCCTACTCATGGCCCGACCACAACGGTTACCCTCGGTCCCGGCGAGCACCGGGTCGAGATGGGTACGGAGCGAACGTTCGAGGATTTCGAGGTCGGCCAGCGTTTCGAGACCGGCGGGCGGACGGCGACGGAGGCGGACATCCGGATGTTCGTCGGCGCGACGGGCTCTACGGACCGGATCCACGTCGACCACGACTACGCCGAGGCCCACCCACTCGTCGACGACGTGGTCTGTCACGGGACGCTCACGCTCGCCATCACCGATGGCCTGCTGGCCGACGAGATCGCGCAGGACGCGGCGCTGGCGATGAACTACGGTCACGACGGCGTGCGCTACCTCGGCCCCGTCTATCCGGGCGACACGCTCACCGCGGCCGCGGAGGTGACCGAGACGCGCGAGAAGAGCAAGGACTGGGGCGTCGTCGTGACCGACGTCGAGGTCACTAATGGCGACGGCGAGACGGTGCTCGTCGAGACCCACCGGTTCATCGTCGCGACGGCCGACCACCCCGCGCTGTCGGAATAGACGGCGGCGGGTCGCCCGAAACTTTCCGTCGTTAACTCGTTCGGGGTCTCGTTCGAACGTCGGTAAGCACACGGGGAAGGTTTAGGTGAGAGCGCGAGAACGTCGCACACCATGAGCGACGAACTCGTCCTCCTCGACGTCGAGGACGGCGTGGCGACGCTGACGCTGAACCGCCCGGACAACCGCAACGCGCTGACGCGAGAGATGGGCTCGGCCATCGTCGACGCGCTCGACGACCTCGAGGGGAACGAGGACGCCCGCTGTCTGGTCGTGACCGGCGCCGAGGGCTCGTTCTGTGCCGGCGGGGACATCAACGCGATGGCCGAGCGCATGTCCGGGGCGGTCCCGCTCCACGAGGCGGTCCGGGGGATCCAGTACCAGACCTCGAAGACCCTGGAGCGACTCCACGAGTTCTACCTCCCCACGGTGGCGAAGATCGACGGGGTGGCGTTCGGCGCCGGCGCCAACCTCGCGATGGCCTGTGACCTCCAGGTGATGAGCGAGGAGGCCCGCATCTCCTTCGGCTTCCGGCAGGTCGGCCTCGCGGTCGACACCGGCACCTCCTACTTCCTCCCGCGGGCCGTCGGCGAGAACACCGCCAAGGAGCTGGTGTTCACGGGCGAGCTCGTCGGACCGGAGCGGGCCGAGGAGATCGGGCTCGTGAACCACGCGTTCCCGGCCGACGGGTTCGACGAGCACGTCGCCGAGTTCCTCGAACCGATCGCCAGCGGGCCGACCGTCGCGCTCCGGGCGTCCAAACAGGCGCTCCTCGGCGGGTTCGACCGCTCGATCGGCGACGCGATGGCGTTCGAGGCCGCCGCGCAGGCCCAGGTCTTCGAGTCCGAGGACCACGAGGAGGGCGCGACCGCGTTCATGGAGAAGCGCGACCCCGAGTTCGAGGGTCGGTAGGCCGGGGGTCGCGGAGAACCGATGGACGGGGCCGACGCCTCCGGGCCCGACGAGCCGACGGCGACCGACGGGGTGGACAGCCGCGGCGCCGCCTTCGGCCCGGAGGTGGGAGACGAGGCCGGTCCGGGATCCGGACTGGTCGGCGCCGTGCTTGGGTCGCCGTACCGACGGCGGTGGCTCGGCTACGGGCTCCTGGCGCTCGCGTTCTTCCTCGTGAGCCTCCACCGGACCTCCACGGCGGTCCTCTCCGAGGGGCTGCTCGACGCCTTCGAGATGACCGCCACGGGGCTCGGACTGCTCCACTCCTCCTTTTTCTACCTCTACGCCGCCCTGCAGGTGCCCGCGGGGCTGCTGACCGACCGCTACGGCGCGCGCGCCATCGCCGCCGGCGGGACGGGGCTGATGTCCGCCGGCGCGGTGACGTTCGGCCTCGCGCCCACGTATCCGGTGGCGTTCCTCGGCCGCCTCCTCGTCGGCTTCGGCGCGAGCGTGGTTTTCGTCGCCACGCTACGCTTCTGTGCGAACTGGTTTCGACCCGATGAGTTCGGCACGATGACCGGTGTGACGTTCACGCTAGGGATCTTCGGCGGGCTGGCCGCGACGACGCCGCTCGCCCTCGCCACCGGGATGGTCGGCTGGCGGACGACCCTCGCCGGCCTCGGCGGGGTCGGCCTCGCGGCCGCCGTCGGCATCGTCGCGCTCTCGCACGACACGCCGCGGGCCGCCGGGCTCCCTCCCGTCGACGAGGTCCCCGACCGGCCTGAGGTCACGGCGGGCGACCTGCGACGGCACACCGTCACCGCGCTCCGCGAGCCCGAGACGTGGCTGCTCGGCGTGATGCTGTTCTTCATGACCGGCATCGGCATCACCGTCTTCGGGCTCTGGGGTATCCCCTACCTGGTCCAGACGTACGACATCGCCGTGACGGAGGCGTCGGTCTACCTCCTCGTGGGGAACGTCGGGGGGATGATCGGGCCGACGGCGTTCGGCTGGCTCTCCGACAGGCTCGGCCGGCGCACCGAACTCATCGTCGTCTCGGCGGTCGCCTTCGGGCTCACCTGGGGGGTGTTCGCCGTCTTCGGGGAGATCCCGCTCCTCCTCGTCGGGGCGGTCTTCCTCTTCTCCCGGATCCTCCGCGGGGGCGTCCCGCTCGCCTTTACGGTGGTCAAGGAGCGCAACCCGGAGGAGGCCAGCGGGACCGTCATCGGCATCGTGAACACGATGTGCTGGACCGGTGCCGCGGTGTTCCCCGTCGTGCTCGGTGCGGCCCTCGACGCCTTCTGGACCGGCGAGATGGTCAACGGCACCCGCGTCTACACCGCGCTCGGCTACCGCGTCGCGTTCGGCATCGCCCTCGCCAGCGGGCTGGTGGCCGCGGCCTGTGCCGTCGGGCTCCACCTGCGAGTCAGGCGGGAGGAGCGGGCGGGGACGCCGGCCGCCGACGCGGTGGCCGAGTGACGGGGCTCGGACGGCCGACTCGGCCGCCGGACCGTCAGCCGCGGTCCGCGCAGTACTCGACGAAGTTCCGGAGGATCCGCAGGCCGGTCTCGCCCGACTTCTCGGGGTGGAACTGCGTGCCGAAGACGTTGCCCGCCTCGTTGGCGACGATGGAGGGGAACCGGACCTCGTAGTCGGTCGTCGCGACGACGGCGTCCTCGTCGTCGGGGCGGGCGTAGTAGGAGTGGACGAAGTAGGCGTACTGTCCGTCGACGCCCTCGACCAGGGGGTGCTCGCGCTCGACGGAGAGTTCGTTCCACCCCATGTGGGGGACCTTCTGTCCCTCGCGGAAGCGGACGTTCCGACCGGGGACCAGATCGAGCCCCTGGGCGTCGCCCTGCCCCACCTTGTCGGCCTCCTCGCTCGAGGTGAGGAGCATCTGCATCCCGAGGCAGATCCCGAACAGGGGGCGGCCGGCCTCGGCGGCGTCGACCAGCGCGTCCCGCACGGGTTCGGCGTTCTCCATCCCCTCGCTGAACGCGCCCACGCCCGGGAGGACGATGCCGTCGGCGTCGTCGAGCGCGCCCGGGTCGTCGGTCAGCGAGACGCGCGCGCCGGCCCGTTCGAGGCCGCGCGTCGCGCTCCGGAGGTTTCCGAGTCCGTAGTCGACGAGCGCGACGTCGGCGGTGACCTGAGTGCTCACGACGGGGGTTCAGGGGCCGAGGACAAGGCGTTTTCCGTTCGAGCGACCCGGGACGTCGGCCGGACCTCGACGCGCCGGGTCCGTGCGCGCCCGTACGACGACCCGGATCGGAAATTTTAACGACGTACTGACAGACCAGTGAACGAAGCCATGACCGACAGGCGCACGTTCGTGAAGACGATCGGTTCGCTCGGTGCCGCCGGACTGATCGCGGGGTGTACCGGGACGAGCGGCGGTGACGGTGGTGACGGCGGTGGAGGGAGCACGCCGACGGCGACCGACGAGCCGACGGCTACCGAGGGATCGATGGGGACCGAGGAGCCGACGGCCACCGACGAGCCCACGGAGACCTCCACGGAGGTCCCGTACAACGACGGCCGGCTCACGTTCTACATGTCGCCCTCGGAGCCACAGCAGCTCATGCAGGCACAGTACGCGCCCGTCCAGTCCTACCTCGAGGAGGAACTGGGGGTTCCGGCCCGGCTCCAGTACGCGGCCGGCTACAGCGCCGCCCTGCAGAGCCTCGCTGGCGGCACCGGTGACGTCGGCGAGACGGGGCCGTTCGCGGCCGCGCTCGGCGTCGCGAACGACCGCTGTGAGATCATCCTCCAGCGGTACGGCTACGGCTCCTGGACGTACGCCTCGGTGATCGTCACGCAGGAGGACTCGGACGTCGAGTCGCTGACCGACCTGGAGGGCGAGCGGGTCGCCTTCGCCGACCGGCTGTCGGCGTCGGGGGCGCTCTACCCGCTCTACATGCTGAAGCAGGCGGGACTCGACATCGGGGACCTGCCGACCGACACCGGGAGCGCGGACTTCACGCCCCAGTTCTCGAGCCACGCCGAGGCGTTCGCCGCGCTCGAACGCGGTCAGGTCGCCGCCGCCGGCGTGGGCAAGTTCATCACGCTGAACGACGCCCGCGAACTCGTCGACGGCTACCGCTACGTGGAGACCGAGGACGGGATCCCGCGCGCGCCGGTCATCGTCAGCCCGGAGCTCTCCGACGACGAACAGCAGGCCGTCAAGAACACGCTGTTGAACGCGCCCGACTCGATGTACCTCGGCGAGGACGGCGAGGAGGGGACCGACGACGACCTCTGGTTCAGCGACGTCCGCGAGGCGACCAACGAGACCTACCAGCCCGTCGTCGAGGTCGCGAACGAACTCGGTATCACCACCGAACTGCTCGACGGCTGACCGCGGAACCGGGACCACCGTTCGGTCCCACCCAACCACTACACCAACTGATGCCCGCCGTCTCGCTACAGAACGTCACGAAGGTCTACGGGGAGGACACCGTCGCCCTCGACGACGTATCCTTCGACGTCGAGTCGGGGGAGTTCGTCGTCGTGCTCGGCCCGTCCGGGGCCGGCAAGTCGACCCTGCTGCGCATCCTCAACGGGCTGACGCCCCCGACCAGCGGCACCGTCCGAGTGAACGACCGTCCCGTCGAGAAAGCCGGGAGCGAGGTGGGGATGGTGTTCCAGCTCCACTACCTCATCGAGTCGATGTCCGCATACCGGAACGCCCTGACGGGTGCGCTCGGGCGGACCGGCCCCCTCCGGAGCCTCCTCACGCTCAACCCGCGGACGGACAAGCGGGCCGCGCTCGACGCCCTCGAAACCGTCGGCCTGTTACAGGAGGCGGAGCAGCGGGCCGGGTCGATGTCCGGCGGACAGAAACAGCGGGTCGGTATCGCCCGCGCGCTCGTCCAGAACCCCGGGCTCCTGCTGGCCGACGAGCCGGTGTCCAGCCTCGACCCGAAGGCCGCGCGCGACGTCATGGGCTACATGAAGCGGGCCGCCGAGGAGCGGGACCTCACGACGATCGCCAGCCTCCACCAGGTGAACATCGCCCGCGAGTTCGGCGACCGGTTCATCGGCATCCGCGACGGCCGGGTCCTCTTCGACGGCGACCGGGACGACCTCTCGATGGACGTCGTCGACGACCTCTACTACGGCGAGGGCGGGGACGGGACGTTCGCCGAGGGGGATCCTGCTGAGCCGTCGTCCGCCGAGGCGGAGACCGGGGGGATCGAGCCGTGAGCGTCGACACGGACACCATCGACAGTATCCTCTCGCGGATCGAGCGCCGACTGTTCCTCCGGCGGCTGGCGCTCCTGCTCGCGCTCGTCGTCGCCGTGCTGGCCGCCTACTTCGGTATCGGGTTCCTCGGCGCCAGGCCGGTCCCCGACATCGTCCGGTTCGCCCAGTTCGACTTCTTCATCACCGAGTTCGCGCGGTACTTCTCGCCGAACTTCGTCGACCTCACCGCCTACACGCGCGAGCAGGAGATCGGCGGTCTCCGGGCGATATGGGTCAGCCTCCTCGACCCGGGGACCGTGGTCGAGACCGCGATGGGGCTCCGGAGCAGCCTCATCGTCTCGTCGGTCGTCATCACCCTCTCGATCGGGGTCGTCGGGACGATCATGGGCTTCCCGATGGCGCTGTTCTTCGGCGTGCTCGGGAGCGAACGGGTCGTCCCCTTCCCGTTCAACTTCCTCTTCCGGGGCGTGATGTCGACCATCCGTGCCATCCCGGCGCTCGTGTGGGTGTTCATCTACGCGGCGCTCGTCCCGCTGTCCCCCCTGACGGCGACGCTGGCGGTCGCGACCGACACCGTCGGGAACCTCGGCCGGCTGTTCACCGACGAACTCGAGGAGATCCAGGAGGGCCCCATCGAGGCCATCCGCTCGACCGGTGCCTCCCGCTCGCAGGTCATCTCCTTCGGGATGCTCTCGCAGGTCTCGACGTCGTTCATCGCCTGGACGCTCTACATCCTCGAGATCAACACCCGGATCGCCGTCTCGCTCGGCGTCGTCGGCGCCGGCGGCCTCGGCCAGTACATCCAGACCAACCTCAACCTGTTCAACTCCTACCGCGCCGGCGCGGGGCTCGTCACGCTGCTCTTCCTCGTGCTCTCGATCGAACTGCTCTCCTCGCGGCTCCGGGCGCGCCTGCGCCCGAGCGAACACGAGTCCAAGGGGTTCCTGGACTCCCTGCGCGACCTCGGGGATGGGAGCAAGTGGCTCGGGACGAACCCCGGGAAGGAGTAGTCGCCTCGGCCGGCCCCATCGCCGGCTTCGTCGGTTCCAGCGTTCCGGGAACGGACCGTGCCCGCTAAGTGGCGCCCTCCCCAACCCGAGGTACATGAACCACCGCGAACTGGGCGACAGCGGGGTCGAGGTTTCGGAGGTCGGCTTCGGCGCGTGGGTCGTCGGCACGGACTGGTGGGGCGACCGCACCGAGGACCAGGCGGTCGAGATGATCCAGCACGCGCTCGACCGGGGTGTCACCTACTTCGACACGAGCGACGTCTACGGTCACGGCCGTTCCGAGGAACTCGTCGGGAAGGCCCTCGCCGAGTACCGCGACGAGGTGACCGTCGGGACGAAGGTGGGCTACGACTTCTACGACAACCCGCAGGCCGGCCACGGAGAACTCCCGAAGGAGATGCACGTCGACTACCTCGATTCGGCGTTCGAGCGGTCGCTCGACCGGCTCGACATGGAGTACGTCGACCTGCTCCAGCTCCACAACGCGAACGCCGCGGAGGTCACCCCGGAGGTACTGGAGTGGCTCGACGGGCTCCGGGAGTCGGGCAAGGTCCGGGCGGTCGGCTGGGCGCTCGGCCCCTCCATCGGCTGGCTCGAGGAGGGCAGGCGCGCCATCGCCGAGGAGTTCGACGTCGTCCAGACCGTCTTCAACACCTTCGAGCAAGTGCCCGGCCGGAACTTCGTCGAGGAGATCCGCGAGACCGGCGCGAGCACGAGTCTGATGGCCCGCGTCCCACACTCCTCCGGCCTGCTGAACGAGCAGGTCACCCCGGACACCGAACTCGGCAAGGGCGACCACCGCGCCCACCGACCGAACGCGTGGTTCGAGACCGGCTGGGAGAAACTCGAGAACGTCCGGTTCTTAGAGCGGGGAGGCGAGCGGACGATGGCCCAGGCCAGCATCCAGTGGCTCCTCGCCCACCCCGAGGTGGCGTCGGTGACACCCACGTTCCGGACCCGCGAGGATATCGACGAGTGGGCCGCCGCGCCCGACACCCCGCCGCTCTCCGACGAGGAGGTCGAGCGCGTCGAGGAGCTGTATCAGCGGAACTTCGGGGTCGACCGCGACGACGGCATGAGCCCCGAGGAGTTCCGCTCCTCGGTCGGCGGCCGCGACCTCGAGGAGGCCGGCATCCTCGCGCCGAGCGCGGGCGACTGATCGGATCCGTCCTCCCGCGCTCGACGGTCTGTGGCGCTCGGACTCGGGAGGTCGAACGTTTAAGCTCTCTCGGAACCAGTACGCCCCGTCCCGTAGGGGACGACGGGAGCGCAAAACGTCAGCCTCTGACGTGCCCTCCCGTCCGTAAGCTACCGGCTGCGGGGCCTCGCTCCACTGCTGGTCCGTGACCAACAGGGGGGGAGAGTGCCCAGACGAGTGGGGCCCCGGCCGGTGGCTCGCACACGGGACACCCGGACGAGGACCGGTTCGCTGTTGTGATTCGACCCTTCGTTTCGAGCGGTGACTCCGTTCGGTCGACCCCGCTCCGCTCGCGGTTCCCTGCGGTCACCGCTCACATATTGGTGGCGCTCCCTGCGGTCGCGCCACCCTACTCCTCACGGGTCGCTTCGCTCCCCGTTCGGATGTCCGAGGCGCTCGCTTCGCTCGCGCCTCGCTACTCCAAAAACACGTGCCGCGGCCTATCGGCCAGCACCTCCCGTCCCCACTCGACGGTCTCGCGGAACGCGTCCGACCGGAAGAACGCCATCGCGTCCTCGCGGGACTCCCACTGGCTGGCGATGAACATGTCGTTCTCGTCGTCGCGGTTGGCGAGCAGGCTGGTCTCGAGATGGCCGTCCATCCCCTCCAGCATCCCCTCGACCTCGGCGAACGTCTCGACGAACTCCTCGCGGTAGTCGGGCTTTACGGTGTAGAACATCCCCATCGTGCCGAAGCCGGACTCCTCGCCGGCACGGGCGACCACGCCCGGCAGGTCCGAGAGGTAGCTCGCGGCCGTCTCCGCGGCGTCCGCGGTCTCCCAGACCGAGACGACGGCGGCCCGCGTGCCGTTCCCGGGCGCGTAGGTGGCCGTCGAGCGGTGCGTGTCGTAGCGGTCGAACCCGTCGCGGAGGTCCGTGGTCGCCGATTCGAGTTCGGCGACGTCGGCCTCCGAGTAGACCACGACCGCGTGGACGTCCTCGCCGTGGGGCTGGCCGCCGTAGACCCCCAGTTCCTCGAGCTCCTCGCGGAGGCTCCCGGGTGCCTCCCCGCCGCCGTCACCGCCCTCCTCGTCGCTGGCCGTGTCGTCCTCGGCACCTGCATCCACCTCGATCGACGCCCCACGCCCGGACTCGACCCCCGGCAGATCGGAGAGGAAGCCGCTGGCGGTGTTCGCCGCCCGCTCGTTCTTCCAGAGGCTCACCACCACCGACCGCCCGGCGTCGGCCCGGACCGTCGTGAGGACGTGCGTGTCGTAGTGGTCGAAGTTCGAGCGGAGCCCCTCGACCTCTTCCACCAGGTCCTCGGCGTCCTCCGT
>JBEPXB010000047.1:0-10029 GCA_041642135.1 Halobacteriales archaeon
GACGAAGATGGGGGCCGTACAGCCGGCGGCGGCGACGCCGTAGACGACGCCGAACAGGAAGAACCCGCCCGCAGAGCGCCGGCGCTCGGGCAACTGGACGTGCAGCGAGGGGTCGAACCGCCCGCTCGCCATCGCCAGCCCGAGAACGACGAGGAGGCCGCCGACGACGAGTTCGAGCGTGGCGATGTCGGCGAGCGCGCCCGCGCCGACCGACGCGACGATGCCCGCGAGCGCCCCGTAGACGACGAAGAACCCGAGCGACGCGAGGCCGCCGACGACGGCGGCCCGCCGGATGCGGGCCGGCAGTGGCGCGGCCCCGCTTCCGTCGCCCTGGCCGAGGTAGTACGCGACGTAGCCGGGGAGCAGCGGGAACGCACAGGGGGCGAAGAACGTCGCGGCCCCGGCGGCGAACGCGAAGCCGATGCGGAGGCCGTCGAGTTCGATCATCCTCAGGCCTCCTCGGCGCCCGCCTCGCGTAGCGCTTTCGCCACGCTATCGGCCGCCGCGAGCCCGACGTGTCGCCACTGTTCGGTTCCCTCTGGGTCGAAGACGAGCAGCGTCGGTATCCGGTTGACGCCGAACCGCTCGTTGGTCCGGAGCCCGGTGTCGCGTGCGACCGGCCACGTCCCCTCGTACTCCTGCCAGAACCCCTCGACGGGGGCGTCCTCACCTTCGTTGGTGATCGAGACCATGTGGACGTCGGGGAACCGCTCGCGGACGGTCCGGAGTTCGGCCATCTGTGGCTTGCAGGGCGCACACCAGGTCGCCCACCAGTCCAGCAGCGCCACACGGTCGTCCGGGAGCACGGGCACGGGGCCGCCCGGCGACCCACCGACGTCGAGCGAGCGGAGCGTCGCCCCCTCGTCGCCGGAACCGCCGCCCGGGCCGGCGAGCGACGTACAGCCGGCCAGGCCGACGACCCCGAGACCGAGCCCCGCACGGAGGAACGAACGGCGGGTTGGATCGGACATACACTCAGTTGGGCGCCGTCGTATCAAGTCCCTGTGCCGGGTGTGAGAGCCGAACACACAACCCCGGCGCGGATATGTGTTCCCCGGTCCCACGGAACCGTATGAAGCGGAGACACTACCTCGCGGGGCTGGGCGTCGGCGGACTCGCGGGACTGGCCGGCTGTACCTCCTTCGGGGCTACGGGCGGTGGTGGTGACTCGGGCGGCGGAGGCGGCTCGGGGGGATCCGCCCCCCCGGAGACCGGGTCCGTCGCGACCGACACCCCCGACTCGGACCCGGACACGGTCAACGGCGTCGAGGTCCCCGTTCCGGACTCGGACCTGCGCCGCGGGGCCGCGAAGGACGCCATCCCGGCCATCGTCGACCCCGAGTTCGGCGAGGACTGGTCCGGCCTCGAGGTCGACGTCAATTCGGGGTTCGGCGGCGGAGGGACTTCCGAGCCGAGGCTGTCGGACAGCCACCGGGTCATCGCCGTCGAGCGGAACGGCGAGGCGCGGGCCTACCCGTTGCGGATACTCAACTGGCACGAGGTCGTCAACGACGACTTCGGTGGAGCGCTGCTCGTCACGTACTGCCCGCTCTGCGGGAGCGGTGTGACGGCGGTCAGGACCGTCGACGGCGAGGAGACGACCTTCGGCGTCTCGGGGCTCCTCTTCCGGAACGCGCTCGTGATGTACGACGAGAAGACCGAGAGCCTCTGGTCGCAGATCGCCGCCGCCTCGATCCAGGGCGAGAAGGTCGGGACCGCGCTCGAACTCGTCCCGTCGGCCCTCACCACCTGGGGGGAGTTCAAGGAGCAGTATCCGGACGGAGTGGTCCTGCGGCCGCCGCCGGATTCGAGTACGGTCACAGGACGGAACTCGACGCGGGACTACAACCGGAACCCGTACGCCGGCTACGCCTCGACCGAGGAGATCGGCATCGGCGGGTCGTTCGACGACGACCGGCTCCACCCCAAGACGATGGTCGTCGGCGTCGAGCACGGCGGCGTCTCGCGGGCCTACCCGCTGGAGCCGGTCCGGCAGGCCGGCGTCGTCAACGACGAGGTCGGCGGCCTCCCCGTCGTGGTCGCGGCCACGGAGTCGGGGACGCTCGTCGCCTACGTCCGGGAGGTCGACGGGGAGACGCTCACGTTCGCGCGGGAGAGCGAGGGGTTCCTCGCGGCCGACGGGTCGCGCTGGCGCCTCGTCAGCGGCCGGGCCGTCGACGGCCCCCACGAGGGGGCCCGCCTCCAGCAGGCCAACACCGTCGCCCAGGAGTTCTACTTCTCCTGGGTGAACTTCCACCCCGAGACCGAGATCTGGTCGGCGGAGTAGGCGTTCTCGCCTCCGTGAGCGCCCGTCTCGGCGTCCGAAAGGTGGACGTCCGGGTGTTCGGTTCTCGAACGGAACGGACCGGGAAGGTTCCGTGGTGTACGTGCAGACTCCCGGGGCTGTCTCCGACGTCGGACGAGCTCCGCGGACGTGGCCCGAGTCCTCGCGAACTCCCGGTCGCTCAGCCGTCGGGCATCGGGACGGCCGACTCCGTCCCGCACACCATACACGTCGCGACCCGGTGGGGCTTCCGGGAGAACCGGCCGCTCGCGGCGGACGTCGTGTCCGCCCGGATCTCGATCCGGACCGCGTGGGACGTCTCCCGCCCGCAGCGCGAACAGGTGTCGGTGCTGTCGGTGTCGGCGCTGGCCTGGGCGGACACGACTACACCCTCCCGTTCGACCGCAGCCCCGGTCGGATCGTCCGGCCGTTCTCGTCGAGCCGGAGCCGCGTCAGTGACGCGCGATCGATCGCCGCCACCCCGTTCGTCACCGTACGCTCGACCACGCGGATCGGTCCTGCGACCGTCGCAGCCGCGAACCGCCGGCCCGCCGCGACCGTCGACGACTTCCCATCGTCCGAATGCTTCGTCTCCCCACGCATCGGTCGAGATCACGTACCGTCCGTATACAAACCCCAGCGCGCGGTTTCAGGACGTGATAACGCTCTCCTGACCACGCTCCTCGGCAGCCCTCGCCGCTCGACGCGTGTCGGGTCACTCCCCGACGAACGCGGCGAACCGGTTCATGTCCGCGTCGGTCCCCGCGACGACGAGGTCGTCCCCGCGCTGGAATCGGAAGTCCGGACCGAGGTCGGTGAGCACGTCCTCGCCTCGCTCGACGGCGATGACGGTGACGCCCGTTCGCGCGCGGACGTCGGCCTCCGCGAGCGTACGCCCGACGAGCGAGCCGCAGTCGACGCGGACGATCTCCACCTGCTGGTCGAAGGAGATGACCTCCTCCTCCAGTATCGTGGAGGCGAGCATCCGGCCGGCGACCGTCGCCAGCGCGAGTACGTAGTCCGCGCCCGCCTGGTAGAGTTTCCGTACCGATTCGGTGGCGTCGGCCCGCGCGATGATCTCCACGTCCGGGTTGAACTCCCGGAGGACGAGCGTGGCGAACACCGTCGTCGTGTCGTCCGAGACCGCGATGATGACCGTCGAGGCCTCGTCGGCCCCGGCCTCTCGCAGCGTCGCCTCGTCGGTGACGTCCCCGACGACATCGACGCCCGGCTTGTCGAGCAGGTCCACGACGACCGTCTCGACCTGGTCGCCTATCTGCTCGACGACGGTCGTCCCGACCTCGTCGAACCCGGCGACGACCACGTGCCCGCCGTCCCGACGCCGTCGTTCGGAGCGGGTCAGCTCTTTCAGCCGCTCGAGCTGGCGCTCGCGTCCCGCGACGACGAGGATGGTCTGCTCGTCGATCCGCGCGTCCGGCGGGGGCGGCGAGAGGAACTCCCCGCGGAACCACGCGCCCACGATGTTCATCCCGGTCCGCTCGCGGATGCCGGCGTCGGCGATCGTCCGCCCGACGATCTCCGAGCCCGACTGGACGGGAAGCTCCACGATGTCGAAGTCCTCGGCGATCTCGACCCCGTTCAGCTCCGGAGTGACACCGGCGGTCACCTTCCTCCCGAGGGACTCGCCGATGAGCAAGCGGGGACTGAACACCTCGTCGGCGCCGGCGTATCGGTGGTACGCCTCGCGTTCGGCCTCCTCGACCAGCGTGACGGTCTCGCAGTCCGAGACGCTCCGCGCGGCGAGGACCACGCTCGCGTTCACCTCGTCGTCGACGTCCGCGACGAGGGTACGGGCCTCCGAGATGCAGGCCGAGCGGAGCGCCGCGGCCGTCTCCGGATCGCCGTGGATGACGGTCAGGTCGGTCTCCGCGTCGAGTTCGTCCGCCAGTTCGCGGTCCCGTTCGATGAAGACGTGGTCGAGTCCCCTGGCCGTCAGTTCGTCGACGAGAGCGACCCCTCGGGGGCTGTAGCCCGCGACGATGACGTGATCCGAGAACCCCTCCACGCTCGTCGGCGCGTTCCTCGACAGGCGGTCCTCGAACAGGGGGAACAGGAGCACCGGGAGGGCGAGGAAGATGATGAGGACCCCGGACAGGTCCATCACGACGACGAGGACGTTCATGACGTCCGAGATCCACGGCGAGTCCGAACCGAACCCGGTCGTGGTGAACGTCTCGACGACGACCTGTACGGCGTGGAGAAAGGAGATCCGCTCGTTCTCGAAGTAGATCATTCCGAAGTAGTAGAGCACCGAGTAGCCAGCCATCACCGCCGCGAGCCCCAGCAGGTAGTAGCCCGTCCGGCGTTGCCGGTCGTCCATGTACGGGCAACGCGGGGGGACCGTCTAAGAGGTTCCCTTCGGTTCTCGTCCTCGAACGAGGCCCGTCCGCCAGTCGTTTACGCTGGCCGACCCTGCGTCGGGTATGCGCGAGGTGACCCACGAGGCCGACGGGCCGTACATCCTGACCCCCGAGGACATCGACGAGGAGAAGGGCGACGTGGCGGTCTGTCTCTGCGGGCTCTCCGGGGAGTACCCGTTCTGCGACGGCTCCCACCGGGCGACCGAGGACGAGGAACCGGACGTCCGCTACAAGTACGAGGACGACCGGCCCGGCGAGCGACGGGTCGTCGAGGGGTTCGAGTTCGCCGACGGGACCGAGTGAGTACGACACCGAACCGCCGTCTGATCGCTATCCGACAGGATACAAGCGCCGAACGGACTGCTTTTTCAGGGCGTGAAAACCGTTTCTTCGGGAGCTTCGGAGAGGTAGCGGAAACGTTCCCCGAATAACGGAAAACATCATGCATAATTAAAATAATTATCGCATTCGCGATGTTCGTACGGAGGTCATGTCTCGGCTACTCGAGGTCAGCGGCTTCCTCGGACTGTCGGTACAGATGCTCTGGGGGGTGGTGAACACGTTCCTCATCACGCCCGGTGGCCCGTCCCTCCCGCCGTGGGTCGTCGGCGCCCACGCGCACTTCGGCGTCCTCGGCATCCTCGCCATCGTGCTCGGGTTCGCGGTCGAACGCTACGACATCCCGAGCACTCAGCGCCGGGTCGTGACCGGCGGATACATCGCCGGACAGTGGCTCCTCCCGGCGAACATCCTCGTCGCCATCGGGGGCGGGATGCCGATGCTGAGCCACCTCGAGTACCTGTGGGGGCTCCTGCTGTTCGGCTCGGTGGCGGTGATGACCTGGACGGTCTGGACCGCCGAACCGAGCGGCGGGGGAGGTCGCGGCGTGACGGCCCCGGCGGACGACTGATACGGTCGTGCGTAACGATTTACCGTCGATAGCCCGTACGTGATCGGCTATCGCCGGTAAAGGACTACGCACGACCGTATGAACTCGAACGCTCCGGGCGGCCGGCCCACCTCCGACCGGGAGTGACACCCCAACACGCCAACCTTTATCGGGCCGCCGGTCTCCGGTCGCGGGTATGCAGTCGGAGTACCCGGGGGTCGCCCTCACCCTCGTCTGCGTCGCCCTCCTCGTGACCGCCGCGACGGTCGCGGGCGGGTTCGTTTCGCTCGCGGCCCCGGTGGGCGGCGAGGCGTGGGAGCCCGCTTACGGGGCCAACGACGGGTCGGTGAGCGACACGCTCGTCCGGACCGCGACCGGGCCGACGAGGGTCGAGAACCCCTACGGCACCGCAACCGTGCGGTACGACCGCTTCGGGGTACCCCACATCACCGCCGAGAACACCGAAGCGCTCTACTTCGCGGTCGGCTACGTCCACGCCCGCGACCGGCTGTTCCAGATGGACCTCCAGCGGCGGCTGATGGAGGGGAACCTCTCGGCGGCGTTCGGCGAGCGGGCGCTCGACTCGGACCGCTTCCACCGGCGGATGGGGTTCGACGACGCCGCCGAGGCCTCCTGGGAAACGGTGCAGGGGAGCGAGGCGGCCGCGGGCGTTCGGGCCTACACCGCCGGCGTCAACCGGTACATCGACGCCCGCCCGCTCCCGCTGGAGTTCCGGCTCAACGACTACCGACCGACGCGGTGGGAGCCGACCGACACCCTGCTCGTGGGCAAACTCATCTCCTGGGGGCTCACCGGCGACTTCCGCGACCTCAGGCGGGAGGTCGTCGAGCGCCGGGTCCCCGGTGCGGCGTCGCTCTACCCGCGACAGCTCGACCACGACTCGAGCATCCTCGGACGGGCCGACCTCGGCGGGGCCGACGGGTCGCTCGCTCGGTCGCGCGACGCCGACCGTACGGTACCGGCCGACAGGACCACCGGCGGGGCAGTCGGCGACCTCCGGGGCCTCTACGACTCGCTCCGCCCCTACCAGCGGTCGCCGGGGATCGGCTCGAACTCCTGGGTGGTGTCCGGCGAGTACACGGCGAGCGGCGATCCGATACTGGCGAACGACCCGCACCTCTCCCTCACGGTGCCGCCGGTGTGGTACGAACAGCACCTCGTCGTCGAGGGCGACGAGGAGGGCGAGGCGTCGATGAACGTCCGCGGCGTGGCGTTCCCCGGCCAGCCCGCGGTCGTCATCGGGCAGAACCGGGACGTCGCGTGGGGGTTCACTAACGTCGGCGCCGACCAGACCGACCTCTACAGCTACGTCCGGCCGAGCGAGGACACGTACCTCTATCGGGGCGAGGAACGCGAGATCCGGCGGACGACCGAGACGGTCCCCGTGAAGGGCGGCGAGGACGCCGAGGTCACGACCGAACGGACTGTCCACGGCCCGCTGATCGAGCGCGAGGGCGAGGAGGTAGCCGTCGCCTGGCTCGGCCTCGCCGGAACGCGGGAGGTGCAGGCGGTCCACCAACTGAACCGCGCCGGGAGCATCGACGAGATAGACCGGGTGATGCGCCGGTTCGACTCGCCGACGCAGAACTTCGTCGCCATCGACGGCGACGGCGGCACCTACTTCCGGCTGACCGGGCGGTACCCGGTTCGCACCGTGGACGGCGAACGGGTCCGCGGCGACCGGGTGTTCGACGGCTCGGCGGGACACGGCGAGTGGGCCGGCTGGGAGCCCTACGGCGAGGCCGACTGGAACGGCTCCGGGTTCGTCCCCTACGACGAGGTGCCACACGCGGTCGATCCCGGCTACGTCGCCACCGCGAACCAGCGGACGATGGACGACCCGCCGTTCTACATCGGCTCCAGCACCCGCTACGCCGACCCGTATCGTGGAAAGCGGATCTACGACCGCATCGAGGACCGGGTGGGAAGCGACGAGCCGGTCACCGTCGAGTGGAACCGGGACCTCCAGCGGGACGTCCGCTCGGAGGCCGCGGCGCAGTTCGTTCCCCACGTATTGAACGCGACCGACGGGATGTCCCCGGAGGCGCGGGCCGCCGTCCGTACGATGGAGGGCTGGGACTACCGGATGGAGCGGGGCTCGGCGGCGGCGCTCTACTTCGCCCTGGTGAGAGAGCGGATACGGAACGCGACGTTCTTCGACGAGTTCCACCCCGAGGGGCTCGGCCCGGGCTACTACCCCCACCGGTGGACGGTCGGCGAACTCCCGGCCGACAGCCGGTGGTTCGACGACGTCCGGACACCGGAGCGGGAGACGCGGGCCGACGTCGTCGCCCGGGCGATGGAGCGGGCGGTCGCCGAGGCCGAGCGGGAGGGGTACGAGACGTACGGCGACTACAACGTCGTGGACCTGGACCACCAGTTCCCGGTCGAAGCGCTGGACTACCCCGAGGCGCCGACCGACGGCTCGACGTTCACCGTCTTCAACTTCGACCGGGGGCCCGGAACGCAGACCGGGAGCAGTTGGCGGATGGTCGCGACGACCGACGAGGACTCGGTGGGGGTCGTCCCCGGCGGCCAGTCGGGGGTCTACTACTCGCCGAACTACCGCGACCAGCTCGACGCGTGGCGCGAGGGCGAGTACCGCGAGATCCCGTTCGAGGTTCGGGGCCGGACGACGGTCGTGTTCCGGGAGGGCGACGGAGGGGGTGGGGGCTCGTGAGTCTCCTCACTCCGGAGCGGCTGACCGAACTCAGAGAGGGACCGCTCGCCGACCGGCTGACGCTCGCGGCGTTCGCCGTCGGCGTCGTCCTCGGGGCCGTCCACCCGGCCGGACTGGTCGCCGGCGGCGTTCTCGTCGGGCTCGTCGCCCCGACGCTCCGGCGGGCGTTCCTCTTCGGGCTCTACCTCGGCGGGCTCGTCCTGCTGGGCTTCGGCGCTTCGCTGCTGCTCGTGGGGACGTTCGGCCGCGTCGTCACGATGGGGGAGCTCACGCTGCTCTCGGTAGTGGTCGGGTTCGCGTTCCCGACGCTGGGTGCGCTCGCGGTCCGGGGAGTGGTCTGACCGGGTCCCGGCCCGGATCCGACCGGGCGATAACGTACATTATTAATATAGGCACGCTTATCCCCTCGTGTGACTTTTAATTTCGTTGTACATATGCCAGAACTGAGTGATCCGATAGACCAGCTTTCCCGCATCGACGAGATCAACTACCCGGAGTTCACCTCGAAACTCATCTCCGACACCTTCGACGCCATCGTCGCGTCGATGATCCGACAGCAGGAGGCGTACGCCGACCTCGTCGAGAAGGTCTCGATGACCCTCGGTGACTTCTCCTCGGAGGCCGTGACGGACACGGACGTCGAGACCTACCTGCGAACCTACTTCCCCGGCGACGAGGACAACGGCACGAGCGTCGGTACCCCCTCGGACCCCGGCGAACTCGACGACGCCGACGCGGCGCGGCTCGCGAGCCTCCTCGGCCCCGAGGCCATCGAGACCGGCGACGAGGCGAACCTGCCCGAGGAGGGCAGCCTCGACGCCGCGGACGTCGAACTTATCTTCCGGCTCGTCCGGCGTATGCTGGCCCGCCCGCGTCTGTCCGCGCTGCGCGAACTCGTCTCGCAGGGCGTCACCCGCATCGTGGTCGAGGACGGCACCATCGAGACGGAGCTGGAGTTCCGGACCTACGCCAACGTCCAGGACGTCACGGCGAGCTCGTCCTACCAGCGGAACACGCTGAACGGCGGCGGCGGGCTGAACTTCGCCAGCGGACTGTTCGGCATCAACCTCGGCGGCAGCGGGTCCCGACTCCGCGTGTCGACCGACCGGTCCGGCCGAACCTCCGAGGGCGGGGCCGAGGGGGAGATCAAGGGCCGCGTGGAGATCAACTTCCGCGGCGAGTCACAGCCGTTCGCCCTCCCCGAAGCGGAGGAGCCCGAGATCGTGGTCACCCCGTGATCCGGGTGACCCGGTAAGCGAGGAGCGTCCCCGAACGTGACACTCACTCTCACCACCCTGATAGCCGACCTCGTCGGCGAGACCGCAGAGGGCGTCCGCGAGGCGAGCATCGCCGCCACACGGCGCCGGACGTCGCTCCACGACGGCCTGACGGCCGGACCGAGCGAGGCCGACGTCGACGACGCGCTCGCGTCGCTGTTTCCGCCGCTCGCCCGGCCGCCGGTCGACCTCCTCGCGCGAGTCCTCGACCGCGAGGAACTCGACGAGTACGTCTCGACGTGGCGCCCCGGCCGGACGTCCGTCCGGGCGGGCGAGGTCTACCTCCACCCCGACCTCGCCGACGCCGGGGAGACGAAACGCCGCACCGCCGAGTTCCCGCCGATAGAGCGGGAGCTGGGCGTCTCGGTCCTGCGGACCGTCGAGCGGGGCGAGGGCGTCGGCCGGCTGACCGAGGAGTCCGTCGCGCTGGTGCGGAAGACGCTCCGCGGCCGTATAGAGGCCGAGCGCCGGACGGCGGCCGCGGCCTTCGCGGACGG
>JBEPXB010000048.1:0-10022 GCA_041642135.1 Halobacteriales archaeon
TTCGAGTCGATGGGCTCGCTGCGGTCCTCGGTCGGCCTGCGGCCTCCCTACGGTCCTTGCGTCGCCCGTCTTCCTCGAACCGGCGGCCCCTTTCATACGGTCGTGCGTAACCGTTTTCAGCGATCTTCAGGACGATCGGTGTCCCGAGACCGGTGGGACGGAACGAGGGGCCGTGAGGCGGCAAAGAATTACGCACGACCGTATCAGTCCCACCAGATGTTCCGATCGGGACCGACCCGAACACCAACACCCGGACCCTGCAAACCGTTATCCGGGCCCCCGACCGAACCCCGTCCATGGATCCCCGGGTTCGCGAGCACGCGGCGGTACTGGTCGACTGGAGCGCACGTATCGAGGAAGGCGACGACGTGGTCCTGCAGGTGGGCGAGGGCGCCCACGACCTCGCGGTGGCCGTCGCCGAGGCGCTGGGCGAGCGGGGGGCGAACCTCGTCACGCTCTACAGTTCGGAGGAGGTTTCGCGGGCGTATCTGAAGGCTCACGACGGCGAGTTCGAGCCCGACCCCGAGTACGAACTGGCGCTCTACGAGAACGCCGACAGCGTCCTCTCGCTCTCGGGGTCGCGGAACACGACGGCGATGGCGGACGTCCCCGGCGAGCGACTCCAGGCGGCCGGCCGAGCCAAACGAGCCATTCGCGAGGCCCGGATGGACACGCGGTGGGTGAGTACGCTCCACCCGACGCGGGCGGCCGCCCAGCAGGCCAGCATGGCGTTCGAGGGGTACCGGGACTTCGTCTACGACGCCGTCCTCCGGGACTGGGAGTCCCTCGTCGAGGAGATGGCGGAGATGAAGCGGATACTCGACGAGGGGAGCGAGGTCCGACTGGTGAAGGAGGACACCGACCTGACGATGTCGATCGAGGACCGGATCGCGGTGAACTCCGCCGCGAGCGTCGCCTACGACTCGCACAACCTCCCCTCGGGCGAGGTGTTCACGGCCCCCTACGACACGGAGGGCGAGGTCTACTTCGACGTCCCGATGACGATCAACTCCCGCCGCGTGCGGGACGTCCACCTGACCTTCGAGGGCGGCGAGGTCGTCGACCACTCCGCCGCCCAGGGCGAGGACGCGCTGACCGACGTCCTCGACACCGACGAGGGCGCCCGCCGGCTCGGCGAACTCGGCATCGGGATGAACCGCGGCATCGACCGATTCACCGACAACATCCTGTTCGACGAGAAGATGGGCGACACCGTCCACCTCGCCGTCGGGCGGGCCTACGAGTCGAACCTCCCGGAGGGCCGCGAGGACGAGGCCAACGACTCGGCGGTCCACGTCGACATGATCACGGACGTGAGCGGGGACGCGCGGATGGAGGTCGACGGCGAGGTCGTCCAGGAGGACGGGACGTTTCGGTGGGAGGAGTAGGGTGGTCCGAACGAAGTGAAGACCACCTGGAGGCGAGCGGGGTTGAGCGGTTCCGAACGGGACAGCACACTTGTCACCCCGGTCCGTACGGGGGACCATGCCGGACCTCCTCGACGCCGTCTCGGGACTCGTCCACGAACCGACCCAGATCGAGGGCACGGGGCTGAACCTGACCGTCGCCGCGGTCCACGAGCCGACGGGCTCGGGCCAGATCGACTTCGGGGGCGGCGAACTCGAACCCACAGAAACGGCCGAGATCGACCCCGAAAAGCGCGATCCGGCGGACGACTACGGCTGGTGGGACCTCGACGCCGGCGTGTACCTCCTCGAGTACAACGAGCGGCTCGACGCCGAGACGCCCGCGGTCCTCGAGCCGCGGGTCGAGCTCGTCGAACGGGGGGCGTTCCACCCGACGATCCGCGTGACCGAACTCCCGCGGGTCCCGCTCGTGGTTCCGGATTCCGGCCTCGGGATCAAGGAGAACGCCCGCGTCTCGACGCTCCACCGCTGAGGGGGAAACCGGGACTGGAGTGTCTCCTCCCCGCTCGCATCTCCGAGGCGCTCCCTCCGGTCGCGTCTGGCTACTCCCACCAGTCGCTCCGCCGTTCGTCGTAGCTGGTGGTGCTCCGAAGCGGCTCCGGGTACTCGGCGTCGTCGGTCAGCCCGAGCGCGTGCCCGAGATGTCGGCCGACGTGCCAGCCGACCGCCTCGGTCTCGAGACCGACGACGTACACCTCCAGCCGGTCGTAGGACTCGAGGCGCCCGTCGTCGTCGGGGTCGAGCCCCCTGAGTCGGCGACAGGACCCCGAGTCCCGGTCGCAGGGGTGGGTCCCGCCGACCTGCACCACCACGTCGGCGGCCGACCGGTTCGACGTCCGGACGAGCGAAACGTCCTCGGGGACGGTCCCCTCGGCCCCGCGGTCGAAGTACGCGAGGGTCTCGGTCACCTGTCGCTCGACGGCGGCCCGGTCGCCCGCACCCGCCCCGACATCGACGTGGACCGAGAGCGTGCGGTCCGCCCAGGCGTACGACCGGTTCACCGCGTCCGTCCGGGGGAGCGTCGCGAGCCGTCCCTCCGCCCGCATCACCGACTGTGGCTCGTCGTCGTGTCCGAGTCCGAGGGTGTGACCCAGCTCGTGTATCAGCACCCGGACGGTCGACTCGTCAGAGAGGCCGTCGACCACGCGGATCCGGACGGGCGGGGAGAACTGCTCCGGTCGGGTAATGTAGGGGGCACAGCCGGCGGAGTGGTCGTCCTCGGAGCCGCAGTCCTCGATGCGTTCGACGACCGAGATCACGACATCGGGATCGGTCGCGTCCGGGTCGAGCCGATAGGAGACGTCGAAGCCGGCGTACCGCGAGGCGTTCGCCTCCCAGTAGTCGAGCGCCCGGCGGACCAGCGGCCCGAAGTCGCGCGACCCGTTCACCGGGTTCTCCACCCCGACGACGAGCGTCTCCCCTCCGTAGGGGTCGACGCCCGCACCGTTAGTACCCGTCGTCGATCCGGTTCCCGTACCCGTCGTCGTTCCCGTAACCGAGCGGGTTCCGGTGGCGTCGGCGGTACCGCCGTCGGTGGCCCGGTCGGCGTTCGGGCTCGCCGGTGCGACACACCCCGCGAGGAGGACAAGCGTGGCTACGATCAGGGCGAGCGCCACCCGGTGCCACGCCATCGTAGAACGCTGCTCGTGCCGAGATCATTACTCTTGTGGCTTCAGAACGGATATAGTTCCAGAGAGGTTCTCGAACCCCGAGGACGCCTCTAAGGAAATAAGAGAAATCATTTCATTATTCATATGTAGAAATATGTCGACCTCGTGCCGCTCCTGCCGTGGCTACTCCGGGGTCCGGACGTTCCGGCCCACGCCCTCGCGGAACGCCCCGTCCCGACCGCCGGCGCCGGTCGCGTCGACCCCGGTCTCCCGGTAGACGAACCGGCCGCGGAGCATCGTCCACTCGGGGAACACCCCCTCGAACGTCTCGAAGGGCGACCAGCCACAGCGCGAGTGGAGGTCCGGGCCGTGGATCGGCCGCGTCTCCTCGGGGTCGACGAGCACGAGGTCCGCATCGCGCCCCGCCTCGATCCGGCCCTTCCGGTCGAGGCCGAACCGCTCCGCGGGGTTGGCGGCCGTGACGTCCCGGACCCGCTCGTAGCCGATCTCGCCCTCGCGGGCCGCGTTCAGGAGCAGCGGGAGGGCGGTCTCCACGCCCGGCACGCCCGACGGGGCATCCCAGACGCTCGTGTCCTTCTCCAGGCGCGTGTGCGGGGCGTGGTCGGTCGCGACCATGTCGACGGTGCCGTCGACCAGCCGCTCCCAGAGCGCCTCCCGGCGCGCCTCGTCCCGGAGCGGGGGGTTCATCCGGCCGAACGTCCCCAGCTCGTCGAGGTCGTCCCGCGAGAGGAACAGATGGTGGGGGGTCACCTCGGTGGTCATCCCGGCCGCTGCGGCGGCATCGGCCCCCTCCGGCGTCGAGGTGTGTGCGACGTGGATCCGCGCGCCGACCTCCGTCGCCACCTCGCAGGCTCGCTCGACCGCGGCGAGTTCGGCCTCCGGCGTCCGGTAGGCCGACCAGGCGTCGTAGTCCTCGTCGCCACGTTCACGCGCGGACTCGTCGAACCGGTCGGCGTCCTCCGCGTGGACGGTGACCGCCACACCCTCGTCGGTGGCCCGCCGGAGCGCCGACTCGAACAGGTCGGCCTCGATGCCCATGTCCCCGGTCGAGTCGGCGAGGAACACCTCGCCGAGCGCGAACAGCGGCCGGTCGAACAGCGAGTCCGGGTCCCACTCGGGGGTGACGCCGCCGTTGATCCCGTAGTCCACACACGAGGGCGCGGCGAGTTCCGCCTTCTCGTCGAACGCCTCGCCGGAGACCGTCGGCGGGTCGGTGTTGGGCTGGTCGACGACGGTCGTCACCCCGCCGGCCGCAGCGCTCTGTGACCCGGAGGACCACGTCTCCTTCTCGGGAAACCCTGGCTCCCGGAAGTGGACGTGGACGTCGATCATCCCCGGGAGCAGGAGTTCGCCTCCGGCGTCGAGGACGTCCTCGTCGGGGACCGGATCGAGGTCGCCCACGGCGGCGATGGACTCGCCGGACACCCGCACGTCGGCCTCCCGACCGTCGGCGAGCGTCGCGTTCGTGATGCGCATTACACGGACGACCCGTTCGAGCGATATACGTCTCCCGGAAACGGTCGACGACCGGGCCCGAAGGCTTTCACCGCTCGATCGACACCTCCGGGTATGCGCCGTCGTGCCCTCCTCGCCTCCGGCGTCGCCCTCCTCCCGTTCGCGGGGTGTCTCTCGACGGTCCCCGGCGGCGGGGGAGCGGCGGGGTCGGACATGGCCGCCGAGTTGCCGACCGCCAGCCTCTCGATGGAGCCCGTCGAGGACGCCGCGATCACCCCGCGAGTGCTCTACACCGTCACGCCGGAGTACGGAAGCGGCAGGCGGACGCCCGAAGCGGCGCTGATCGACCGCATCGAACGCGAGGGTTCCACGACGACCGAGCGGACCCGGCCGCCGCTCCCCGGGGACCGGCCGCTCGCCTACGACGGGACCGTCTACCGTCTCGCGTACGAGGTGATCGAGGAGACGCCCGCGACACGCTTCTCGGTGAAGGTGGACATCGTGAACGGCGACGAGCGCGAGGATCGAACGATCGAGTTCTCCGAGCTCCCGGCGGTCGACCGCGAGGTGTTCGAGCGGAACGGCCTCGCGAGCGGCGAGGTGGTCGGCATCGGGACGACGCTCCTCTACACGGATCGCGAGGTCGAACGCTCGATGCTGGTCCCGGAGACGGACGTCTCCGTCATCGAGTGGGCGTCGGGGGCCGAGGCCGAGTGGGTCGTGGACGACGCCTACGAGACCACGCTGAACACCTACCGGTACACCATCGAGGGGACGACGCCGGCGAGCGAGTTCGGTGCTCGCGTCCGCGAGCGGGTCGAGTGGGAGCTCTCTGGACTCCCCGATGCTGAACGCGATATCGTCGAGGCGGCCGTCGAGGACCGCTACGTCGTCCCGCCGGACGAGGCACCCCCGCCGGCTCTGGAGTCGCTGGTCGAGCGGTTCCGCCGCCACGACCGGGTCGAGGAGTCGACCTCGGAGTACAGGAACGGCGTGAGCGGTCCCTACCTCGTTCGCTACGACGGCGAGATCTACTGGACGCAGTTGTCGGTTCGCCCCTCGGCGTTCGGCTCCGGTACCGAGACCGGAACGCCGACGCCGACCTAGCGCACCCGCTCGACGGTCGCGTCCCGGTCGCCGACGAGCGCCGACTCGACCGCCCGGGCGACCCGCGTCGGATCGGCGGAACCGCCCGACGCCGCGACGCTCCCGACGCTCGCCGGGGCGAACGGCACGCCGAGCGACCGGTAAATCGGATCGAGCACGTCGGCGATCACCTCGTGGTCCCGGACGACGACGATGCCGGCGACGGCCGCCGAGCCCTGGCGGACGCGCTGTGCGATCCCGACGACCTTTCCGGCGTCGGTCGAGAGCGAGTGTGCGCCGGGACAGAACGCGTCGGGGGGTTCGCCCTCCCACGCCTCGACGCCGAGGGAGCCGAGGGCGTCGCGGATCTCCCGTACCGCGCGGTCGTACCGCTCGTCCGTCCCCCGTCGGAAGTCCGCGACCGGTTCCACGCGGACGAACGCGACCGTGTTCCCGGTGTAGGCGACGGCCCGACCGCCGACGTCCCGCTCGGGCGTGGGGAACCCGCGTTTCCCGGCCGCTTCGCGGGCACGGTCGTACCCGTCGCTCCGTGCGTCGCGGCGACCGAACGCGACCTGCCGATGGGGCGTCCACGCCCGGACGGTCGGCTCGCCGCTCGCCTCGACGTCGTCGGCGAGTGCGCGCGTGACCGCCCGGTCCTCCTCGATCGTATCGGCCCGACCCCTCAGGACGCGCATCGGTGGGTCTCGGAGGGCCGTCGGCTAAAGGGTCGCGCTCCGTGGCCGCCGGCCACCGAAGGGGCTCGCGGACCCCGCTCAGGCCGCGCAGTTGTTCGGGCCGGTCTCTAGCTCCCTCGCCTCGTCCTCGTCGACCGTCTCCTTCCCACGGTTCACGTCGATGATCTCCTCGTACCCCGACGGCTTCTCGGGGGTATCGGTCGTCACCCGCTCGACGAACGCCGCCCGGTCGAGCCCCAGGAGGTCGAGCGACTCGCGGAGGTCCCCCAGCCGCGCCCGGATCGGTTCGCCCGGTTCGCCGTTCTCGTAGCGGCCGTCCGCCGCTACCGTGGCGTGGCCCGGGAGCACGGTCGTGTCGTCCGGGAGGTCGAGTATCCGCTCGTGGAACGACTCGTAGAGCAGTTCGGCACCCCGCTCGGCGTCGGCTTCGCCGAACTGGAGCTCCGTCCGCCCGACCGAGTCGACGAACAGCGTGTCGCCGGTCAGGAGGTACTCGCCGTCGACGAGGTAGCTCACCATCTCGGTGGTGTGGCCCGGCGTCTCGATCGCCCGTATCTCCACGCCACCCACCTCGACGGTCTCGCCGTCGGCCAGCGGGTCGTACTCGTACTCGACCCCGCGCTCGCAGGCTCGCTCCCCGAGGTGGTACGGCACGCCGACCGTCGAGGCGAGCGCCGGCCCGCCGGAGACGTGGTCGGCGTGGACGTGCGTGTCGAGGACGCGCGCGACCGCGAGCCCTGCGTCCGCGGCGGCGACCTCGAACTCCTCGACCTGTCGGGTGGCGTCCACGACGGCCGCCTCGCCGGTCCGTTTCGAACCGACGACGTAGCCGAGACAGCCCTTCGCCCGGCGCTGGAGCTGGACGACCTCGAGGTCCTCGTCCCGGGTCTCGATCGGGACGACCTCGTACACCTCGCTCCAGTCCTCCATCCCGCCCTCGACGACCGACACGTCGTCGTAGCCGTGTTCCTCGAGTTCGTACGCGAACGGGGTCGAACTGATCCCCTTCCCGCAGATGGCGAGGACCGGATCGGATTCGGCGAGCGCGTTCACCCGGTTCACCACCTCGCGGTCGAGCCCCTCGCGGGGGTCGTGCGGGACGTTCTCCGCGCCCGGGACGTGCCACGCCTCGTAGCTCTCCTCCGGGCGCGTGTCGACGAGGGCGAACGACTCGTCCTCGTCGAGCATCGTCGCCAGTTCGTCGGCGGTGGTCTTGTCTACCATTGGAGGGTACTCACATTACCGTGGTGTGGCCGTAATCAAAGTCCCCCGGCCTGCGCGTGCGTGGTCGGTGTCGACCGCCGGTGGAAGGGGGTTGACCGACGCGGTCCGACGCGGCTAAACCGCCGCCCGGCGAAGACCCGACGATGACCGACGATCCCGGCGGGGTGCGGGTTCGGTTCCCCGAACGGGCCCTGGAGCCGTTCGTCCGCTTCTCGCTCTACAACTCCCCCTACCCGGCCCACGACCGTGGGTGTGCGATCGACCTCTACCGCGACCCGGACCGGGAGGACGACGTCGCACCCTCGCCCGTCGCCGGGGAGGTGCTCGATACCCACGAGCGACGCGTCCCGCAGAAGGCGTACGCGGAGGCGACCGACCACATCCTCCTCGTCGACGTCGACGAGGGAGCGTCCGGGTTCGCGGAGCCCCACTCCACCGACCACGACCTGGTCGCCCGGATGCTTCACGTCGATCCCGCGGTGGAGGTGGGCGACCGCGTCGAGGTCGGGGAGCCGCTCGGTCGGTTCGTCCGCTCGGGCTTCTTCGCCCCCTGGGTCGACGACCACGTTCACCTCGGGTTCCGCCGGCGCGGCCAGCACCTCCTGCGGGCGGGCGGGTCGCTCCCGCTGTCGCTCCCGGTCGAGCCGCGACCGCTCGCGTGGGACGGCACCGGAACCGTGGTCGAGGTCGGCGAGACGTACGTCGTCCTCGACGCGCCGAGCGGCGAGGCCGGCGAGTGGGTGGGGGTGGCCGCCGACGGCGGCGGCGTCCTCGACGGCGGACTCGCCCACTACGAGAGTGGTGGTCTCCTCGGTGGCGTTCGGGGTGACGGCCAGTGCGGGGACGGGAACGCCCCCGTCTCGCTGCTGGGATTCGAGATCGGCACGGCGACCGACCGGACCGTCGAGTGGGGTTCGTTCGACGTGCTTGCGAACGGCGAGCCCGCCACCGGCCTCTCGCTGTTCTGCGCCCGCGACGCCGGCTTCGGCGCGAAGGTCGTCCACCCCGGACACGACCTCGCGGTCGGCGACCGCGTCGAGGTGGCGTTCCGCGAGAGCGACGAACCCATCAGACTCGGGTAACGAGCGCCGCCGGTCGCGCCGCTGCCCGGTCGAGGTCGAGGATCGGAGGGAGAACGGTCGCGCCTACGAGATGAGCAGTTCCTCGCCGCGCTCGACGACGATCCTGCAGGGGGGCGTCATCTTGTTGTACGCGCGGCGGAACGCGTCCTTGACGACGGGGGCGTCGTCGGGGTGACACCACGCGGTGAAGATCCGCTCGTTCGCGCCGATGCGGGCGGCGGTGCCGACGACCTTCCCGAACGACTGGCGCATCCCGTCGGAGACGCGGTCCGCGCCCGCGCCGGTCGCCTGCTTGTTCTCCCGGAGCACCTGGTGGGGGAACTTCCGGAGGATCATCTTGTAGTCGCCGTTCTCGCCGAGCATCTTCAGCAGGCGGCGGTTCGCCGAGAGGCGGGCGCTCTCGAGCGAGCCGTGGCGGATCTGGACGGCCTCCTCGGTGACGAGCGAGATCTGGACCGGGTACTCGTCCTCGTCCTTGCCGATCTGGCCCATCTTGTACTGTGCGATCTTCGACCCCGGGATGCCCGTGATGTACTCCCGTCGGGTGTACGACGGCTTGTCGATGTCCCGGTACATCGAGGCGGGTTTGTCGGCCATATTGAGGTAAACGACGTTCAGGCCGTTAATGAACGCTTCGAAGTCCGTACCCGCTCACGTGCTGGACCGGCGCGCCGCCCGTTCGGCTCACCGCTCCCATGCTAGCCGGACGGCCACCGCCGCCTCCCCGGTCCACGGTTCCCCGTGGCCCGCCAGCAGCACCACCTCCCCGAGGTCCTCCAGTCGCGTGAGTGACTCCCGAGCCAGGTCGTGGTCGTCGGCGATGAAGAGGACCTGTGGCCCGTCTCCTCCCCGCCGGCGCAGGTCGGTCGTCGCGAGGGCGTCGCCGACCAGCACGACCCCCCCGTCGGCCAGCACCAGCACACACTGTCCGGGGGTGTGACCGGGGAGGTGTCTGACCTCGGGGCGACCGGGCACGTCGAGGACCTCCCCGTCGGCCATCGGCTCGAACGATCCTATCGGATCGATGGACGCCGCCCCGCCGCGGACCTGCCCCATGAAGTACGTGAGGATCCGGGGTCGCCAAAGGTTGCGGAGCAGGTCGCGTGGTATCGCTCCCCCGCCGGACTCGAACCGGTCGCGGTCCGCCTCGTGGGCGTGGACCGTCACGCCTCTCGACCGCAGTCGCTCGGCGAACCCGATGTGGTCGGGATGGCCGTGAGTGAGCACCAGCGCCGCAACGTCCTCCAGGTCGTACCCGAGCCCCTCCAGTCCATCGACGAACAGGTCCCAGTGGGCCGGGAGGCCGGCGTCGACCACCGTCAGACGCTCGCCGGCGTCGTCCGCCACGACGTACCAGTTGACCCGATGGGCTCCAAACCGGTAGACGCCGGGGGCGACCTCCCGCTCGCTGGCGCCGCT
>JBEPXB010000049.1:0-10014 GCA_041642135.1 Halobacteriales archaeon
TGCTCGCGGAGCGCGGGGCGCGCCCGGCCGGGCGCGAACGCCTCGGCGTCGTGGAGGGTTAACGTCGCCCCGGAGCGCTCCCGTACCGCGCCCAGGAACTCGTCGTCGTTCCGGAGCGTCGGCCCCGGCAGGATCTCGGTGGGATCGAACCGGTAGAGCTCCGTCCGCGCGCGGGTCCGGGCGTCGGCCCCCGAGAGCGTCGTCGCGTGGAACCGCCCGGTGGTGACGTCGAGGAACGCGAGCCCCACGCTTCCGGCGTCCGCTTCGACCACGGTCGCCAGGTACCGGGCGTCCTCGCCGGAGGGGTCGACGAGCGTCCCCGGCGTGACGACACGCGAGACGCGGCGCTCGTGGCCACCCTCGACCTCGTGCTGGTCGGCGACGGCGACCCGATAGCCGCGCTCGACCAGCGCCTTCAGGTACGGCTGGAGATCGTCCACGGGGACGCCGGCCATGTCGTAGGACTCGCCCCCCGAGGAGCGCTGCGAGACCTTCAGGTCGAGCTCCTCGCCCACGGTGCGGGCGTCCTCGTGGAAGAACTCGTAGAAGTCGCCCATCTGCATCGCCAGCAGGTCCGCGTCCGTCCCCTCCTTGAGCGAGAGGTACTCGCCGACGATACCCGAAGCCATGGGCGGTGGTGGCCCGGCGGGGGGTAAAACGGTGTGGTTCCCGCGGCGGAAGTGGTCGGGGGACCGGTCGAACCCCGGCGGGTCCCGGCAAGACGTGGCTCCCACGCTACCTATTTGTCCCCCCTGGGAGAGGACCGGGTATGCTCGAAACGGCGCTCCTCGTCGGCGGTGCGTTCGGCGTGCGACACGCCTTCGAGGCCGACCACGTCGCCGCCGTCGCGACGCTCGTCGAGGAGCAGGACCGGCCCGCCTCGACCGGCGCGGCGTGGGGAGTCGGCCACTCGATCCCGATACTGCTCCTCGGCGCGCTCTTCCTCGCGCTCGACCTCCGCGTCCCTCCGCCCGTCGCAACCGCGTTCGAGGCGGTCGTCGCGGTCGTCCTCGTCGCGCTGGGGGCCCGGGCGGTCGCCGGTCGCGAGGCGCTCGGCCTGTCGCTCCTGCGGCACGTCCACGACGGCGGTCACGAACGCGACGACGATCAGGGGCACGACGATCAGGGGCATACACACGCCTACGAGGGCGAACACGAACACGGGCACGACGACGACGGGCACGAACACGCACACGAGCACACCCACGCCCAGGAGGGGGGCCACCTCCACCTGACCGTCCTCGGGCGCGAGGTCGGCCTGACCCACTCCCACGCCGACGACGCGTCGTTCGCCGTCGGCGTCGTCCACGGCCTCGCGGGGAGCGGCGGGGTCGTCGTCGCGCTCGCCGCCGCCGCCCCTACCGTCGCCGACGGCGCGGGGTTCCTCCTCGGGTTCGCCGTCGCGACCGTTGTCGCGATGGGGCTCGCCGCGTGGGGCTGGGGCCGAGCGGTCGGTCGCACGGGGACCCTCCGGGTCGTCGCCGGTCTCGCCAGTATCTGCGTGGGCCTGCTCCTGTTCGCGGAGGTCGTCGGGTCGGGCGTGCCGGTCTGAGTCGCTCATCGACGGCCGTGATACGGTACGGGAAGCGAAGCGTCGGGACGGCCACCGTGGTAGTAATCTTTACCCGGTAGAACGTTCTACCGACGAGCATGGCGACCTCGGTCAAGATGGACGACGACACGAAGTCCCGCCTCGAGCGGCTACAGGCGGAGATACGCCTGAAGACCGGCAAGCGAGTCACACAGCAGGAGGTCCTCGCACGGCTCGTCGAGCGTGCCATCGAGTCCAAGACCGACCTCGTCGACTCGTTCCGCGAGGAGCGCGTCCCCGTTCCCGAGGAGGACCGGGAGGCGTTCCACGACGGGATGGTCTCTTCCGGCGTCACGACGTCGGAGGAAGACATCGACGACGTGCTGTACGGATGAGCGTCCTGGTCGACACCGGCGTGTTCTACGCACACCACGACAGGGACGCCGAGCGGCACGACGATGCCGTCACCGCGTTCGACGACCTCCTCGACGGGGCCTACGGCCAGCCCTACACGACCGACTACGTGTTCGACGAGACGGTGACGCTCACCCGGGTTCGGACCGGGTCGTTCGAGGCGGCGAACACCGTCGCCAGCCGTATCCTCGGCGAGGGCCGCTTCCCGGACGTGGTCGAGGTTCTCGATGTCGAACCGGACGACTTCGGGGCTGCGCTGGAAACGTTCCGCCGATACGACGACCACGACCTCAGTTTCACCGACGCGACGACCGTCCACCTGTGCGAGTCACGCGGTATCGACGGCGTGCTGAGCTTCGACTCCGACTTCGACGGACTCATCGACCGGATAGAGCCGGACGTCTGACGTGCGCCCGCCGGTCTCGTCAGTATCGGCGTGGACCTGCTCCTCTTCGTGGGGGTGTGGGCGTGCCTGTCCGAGCCGTTCCGGACCCGGCCGTCGACGCGCACGCGGCTCGTGGCCTCGACCCATCTTCACCCTTCGCACGCGGGTAGAAGGCACTTGCCGGCGGAGGCGGAAGCGCCACGCATGAGCGGTAACGCCCTCCCGAGTCGACACCCCGTCCCGACCCTGGCGACGGCCGCGTTCGTCCTCGCCCTCGCCGCGACGACCGCCTACTTCGCCGGGCTCGTCCCCGGCGTCCCGAAGACGCTCCCGACGTTCGCGAACCTGCTCGCGCTGACGGCCGTGCTGTTCGTGGTGGCGGTGCTGACGTGGGCGGCGTCGCTCGCCGGGGGATGAGACGGCCGACCCGGGGACGGTGCCGCGGCGCCGGGATGTCCTACTCGTACTCGGCGGAGTTGTCCTGCGGGTCGTACCCGAGGACCTCGCGTGCCCGCTCGATCGAGTAGTACTTCCGGTCGTTGTCGGAGATGCCGTAGAGGATCTCGTACTCGTAGTCGGCCTCCAGCGCACACTGGTGGAGGTGGGCGCAGTCGCGGTGGGAGAGCCACATCGCCTGACCCCGCTCGTAGTCCTTCGGCGGGTGGTTCTTCGTGAGGTTGCCGATCCGGAGACAGCACGCGGCGATGCCGTGCTCGTCGTGGTAGTACCGACAGATGATCTCGCCGGTGGCCTTCGAGATGCCATAAAAATTGCCCGGGCGGGGGAGTTCGGTGCCGTCGAGGCGGAACTCATCGCTCTCGCGGTAGATGTCGGGTCGCCGGTCGGTCTCGTAGTGCCGGACGGCGTGGTTCGAGGAGGCGAAGACGAACTTCCCGACGCCCGCGTCGGCGACCGCGTCGAGGAGCACCTTCGTCCCGTGGATGTTGTTCTCGAGGACGGAGTCCCAGGGGGCCTCCGGTCGCGGGTCGCCGGCGAGGTGGATGACAGCCTCACATCCCTCGCAGGCCTCCCGCATGAGCTCGGCGTCCTCGAGGTCCCCGACGAGGTACGGGTGGTCCGGTTCTTCGGCCGGCGGGTTGTGATAGAGCAGACGCCAGTCGTACGCGTCGGTGAGCCCGTCGAGGATGGCCCCGCCGACGCGGCCGCCCGCGCCCGTCAGCAGCACGGTGTCGTCCATGTCGCTCGTGAGAGGGGGCACGCGGGAGCCCGGTAAGAAACGTCCGGTTCGGGCGGGGAGCTTCCGGGCCGCGGTTCCCACGTCAGGTCCCGCTCCCGGCGAGCCCCGCGACCCGGATCCGGGTCAGCCGTCCGTGCTCGTCGCGTTGTAGACTACCGTCACCCGCGCGCTCACCGTCACCTCCCCGCCCCCGAACGAGGTCCGCGCTCCGCCACCCCCGTCGCCGGCCGTCGCGAAGGCCACGTCCTCGCGACGGACCGGCTCGACCGAGACGTCCCCGGTCCGGACGGTTCGAACGCCGGCGAGTTCGAGTCCCGTCCCGTTCGCCGCCACGGTGGCCCTGTCGCGGGCGTTCGCCACGGCCCTCGACAGCGCCCGCTCGCGGAGTTCCCGACGGGTCTCGGGCGAGAGCGTGAACCGGACCTCGTCGACGTTCGTGGCGCCGTTCCGGACCGCAGTCACGACGACCTCGCCGGCGCGGTCGGGCTCGTCGAGCGTCACGACGAACGCGTGGTGGCCCTCGAACTCCGGCTCCGATGGTCGGTCCTCGTGTTCGTAGTTCCGGCCGATGTCGTATCTGGCCGAGGTGATCTGGTCGGTACCGAGCCCCGCCTCCCGGAGCGCGTCGCGCATCCGCAAGGCGTTCTCGGCCAGCCGCTGCCGGACGGTCTCGACGGAATCCGCCCGGGCCGTCACGGCCACGCGGACGACGGCCCGGTCCGGCGCGGTACTGACCTGCCCGCCCGCTCCGACCGCGACGGTCCGGCCGGCCCCGTCCCCGTCGGAGGGCCCCGAGACGTCCTGTGGGTCGTTCACGGTCGGGCTGGAGGTGCCGACCAGCGCGCTACAGCCCGCGGTCGCGGCGAGCAGCGCCACCGCGACCACCGCGAGGGTGCGTTGCATGTCCGGGGCGTGCGTCCCCTAGAACAAACCGTCGGCGGAGGTTCAAGCGGGCGTTTGACCCACGCTCGCGGCCCCTTGGGACCGGGTCGTCACGTCGGACCCGCCCGTTCGCGACGTGTCGACACTCGTCGGTCGAGGCGATTCCGGAACCGCGGCCCGTGACGCAGAAGGAGTGTGTGGCCCCGTCGGGACGCTTTCAGTCGATCCGCGCGAACGCGAGCTGGCCGGAGACGTTCTCGATGTAGACGTCGACCACGTCGCCCTCGCTGGCGCCGGGGACGAAGATGGTGTACTTCCCGCGCTCGGCGACGCCGTCGCCCTTCCGGCCCGTGCCGGTGATCTCGACGGTGTAGGTCTCGCCCTTCCGGACCGCGTCCTGGGTCTGCCTGGTCGAGCTCGTCCGCTTGGCGACCGGCCGGAACGCCCCGCAGGCGTCACACCGCAGCATCGGCGTGCGGTTCTCCCGGACCAGGCGGGTGTCCGGCAGGCCACACTCCGAACAGAGCACGTACTCCTCGAGGTAGTCCTGGATGACGGCGTCGAAATCCGGCCCGGAGAACCGGCCGTTGTACCGGCCGACGCCCTCCTCGAGCTTGCCCGCGGTCCCGAGCGCCCGCTGGATGAACGAGTGGACGTGGTCGGGCTCCCGCGAGAGCGTGTCCGCGATGCTGTCGAGGTTCGTGAGGCGTGTGAACGCCCCGTCGGGCTGTGCCGCCGCGTCGGGTATCTTGAGTCGGTCCCCGCTGGTCGAGCGCTCCGGGAGCTCGTCCATGGCGCGGCCGAGGCTCGCTTCGTAATCCATAGCGGAAGAAAGCACCCGATACCTAAAGGGGTATCGTGAGGCTCGATGTCACTACTCGGGCCGGTTCGTGCCGAGAAAGGAGCCCAATCGGGGTCGAACGCCCGAGCGCGTTTACTCGTTGATCTCGTAGCCGAGCCGGGCCGGCACCATCATCAGCGTCCGGACGATGGCCGCCAGCGCGATGAAGATGCCCACGAGGATGTGCGCGACGCCGCCGAGCTTCATCCACAGCAGCAGGCTCGGGAACTTGTGGATCGTCGCGAGGTCGCTGTTCAGCGCGGCCATGCCCGCCCGGTCGGCGCCACCGCCGGCGAGGCTGTGGCCCGTGTGCTGGACGAAAAAGGAGTCGATCAGCGGGTGGAACTGCGTTAACTCTACGAATAGCGCCGCGCCCACGAGCAGGTAACCCACCGCCGCGAACAGCGCCCCCACCATCAGCATCCGTTTGATCGTGCCCATCCCGTTGAGGATGTCCTCCGGGGTCATCTCCGGCAGTTCGGTCTTGGTCTTGCTTTCGGTCGCCATTACACCTCTACATCGAGAGGGTTACTACTTGTAACTCGGTAGGAAATGTATACTCGGTGCATCGCCGGGAAAGTCGTCGTCACGACTCGGACGCGGCCGGGATGGGCTACGGACACCCGACAGGGGGAATCGAACACCCGGCGGAGGCGTGCCACGCGCCGTCGACGCGGCCGGGCGTACGGGACACCGGCCGTCGACGGTCGGTCGGCGCCGCACACGTCGCCGGGAACAGCCACCGTTTACCGCCTCGGACGCGAGAGGGGTGTATGGACGACGGCGGAGACGCAGGGGACACGGGGGACAGCGGACGCGAACCGGTCGACCCCGAGGTCGCCTGCTTCGAGGCGGGCGTGAAGTTCGGCACCCTCTACCACCAGTTCGCGGGGACGCCGCTCTCGCCGGACAGCGCCGACTCGCTCGCGCGGGCGATGGAGGAGGCGATCGAGAACCAGCCCCACTGCGAGTCCGTGGCCGTCGAGCCGCGGTACGACGAACTCGAACGGGCCATCGATGAGGGGCCTGCGGACTACGTCGAGTGGACCGGCCGGTTCGCCGACGTGCGGATGACGGTCCGGTACGAGGACATCGCCGTCCGGACGCGGATGGCGATGGAGGACGGCTACCCGATGATGCGCGTGGTGGGCGTGGAGGAGTAGCCGTCGGCGTACGGGAGTCCTCCGGGATGACTTTATTCCTGGAAGCGTTCACGCCCCGGGTATGGCCCTCCACGCGGTAGACGACCTCGAGGACGCGTTCGCGGCGACGCGGGCGTTCCTCCTCCCGTTCGAACTCGAAACCTGGCTCAGACTCGCAGTCGTCGCGTTCTTCGTCGGCGGTGTCGGGGGCGTCCCCACCTCGGGAACCCAGTTCGGGGGTGAGACGATCGACCCCGGACAGATCGGAACCACGCCGCCCGACATCACGGGTCAGGTGCTGACGCTGATCCTCCTCGTCGGCGCGGTACTGGCGATACTCGGCCTCCTGCTCGGCTTGGTCGGGTCGGTGATGGAGTTCGTCCTCGTTCGCTCGCTCCGCGAGGAGGAGGTTCACGTCAGGCGCTACTTCGGCGAGCACTGGCGGGCCGGCGCGAGGCTGTTCGGCTTCCGGATCACCCTCGGGCTGCTGGGCGGAGTGCTCGTCGCGCTCCCGATACTGGCGCTCGTGTTCGGGATCGTCGGCTCCGGCGGCTTCGACGGCCCCGGGAGGGTGCTCGGCCTCGTTCTGCTCCTCGTCCCGCTCGCGGTCCTCGTCGGTGTCGTCTTCTCGCTGGTCAACGGCTTCACGACGTTCTTCGTCGTCCCCGTGATGCTCCTCGAAGGGGGCGGCGTGCTGGCCGCCTGGCGGCGGTTCTCCCGCACCCTCCGTTCGGAGTGGAGGGAGTACCTCGCGTTCGCCGTGCTGACGTTCGTGCTGACGCTGCTCCTGGGGACGATGGTCGGGTTCGTAGTCGGCATCGTCGCGCTCCTGGTGTTCGGGCCGCTCGTCCTCCTCGGGGTCGCCGGGGTCGCCACGGCCGGCGTGTTCGGTCCCGGTGCGGCTTCGCTCCCGGTACTCGTCGCCCTCGGTGTCGTCGGCCTCCTCGCGCTGCTCCTCGTGCTGTTCGTCGCTGCGCTCGTCCAGGTCCCCGTCGTCACCTACCTCCGGTACTACGCGCTGCTGGTGCTGGGTGACACGGACGCCGACCTCGACCTCGTCCCGGAACGCCGGCGGACTATCCGGACCGGGAGTGGAGCCGATTCGACATCGGGAGGATCCGGGCCCGAATCGGCCTGAGAGTGTTCGAGTGGAGCGATTTCACTTCCGGTTTCGGGCTCGCTTTTATACCGGGTCCCGGACAACCGTCCGACATGAGCCAGTCCACACTGGACGACGACGAGCTGTTCGGCGAGGCCGCAAGCGAGATGCGCGAGGACGTCGAGTCCTCGCTGGCCGAGGCCCGCGCGGCGCTCCCCGACGCCGACGCCGTGTGGGACGTCGAGGCCGACAACACGCTGGGCGTGCTCAACTCGCTCCGGTCGGCGCTCGACGTCGGCGACGCCGAGGACCACCTCCGGGACGCCAAGAAGTGGTACACGATGGGCAAGCGCGCCGACGCGTTCGAGGACGCCGACGACCTCGAGGAGGCCATCGAGGAGGTCGAGGAACTCATGACGAGCATCACGGAGGCTCACGGGAAGGTCTCGGACCTCGCGGCGACGATCCCCGAACTCCGCTCGGCGCTAGAGGAGGCCGCCGAGGACGCGGACGACGACGAGGAAGACGAGGAGTAGAGTAGCCGGTCCGCACCGAATCTAGTTACTCGTAACTCCTTCACACTGGACCGCACCACCCGACGTACGACAACGGGTCGAATCCCCCGGATGGCTACGATAACCCCTATCACCCGCCGTCGGGCCCTCCCTCGCCCGACGGGGCGACGTTCGCGTTGTGGTCGAACAGGTTCGTCGGGTCGTACTCGTCCTTCAGGTCCACCAGTCGCCCGTAGGCCGACCCGAACGTGGTCCGCATCGTCTCGTCGTTGTCCTCGAGGAACCCCGGGAAGTTCGGGTAGACCGACCCGTCCGAGAACTGCCGCATATCCTCGATCACGTCGCGGACCCACTCGACGTTGGCCTCGTCGGTCACGGGGGCCTCCCAGTTGGCCTCCACGCCGAGCAGGAAGGGGGCGCCCCGGCCGGCGAAGGCGCTCTCCTCGGGGCCGACGTCCGCTATCGCCCCACCCAGCGGCCAGACGTCGACCGTCGACAGCGGCGAGGGCGCCACCTCGCTCCAGTAGGCGACTCGGTCTACGGCGGGATCCGAGAGTCCGTCGAGGTAGAGCGACTTCCAGTAGTAGCGCATCCCGTCGGGGTAGTCCTCGTCGAGGAGCCCCTGGAGCTCCGTGTAGGCCATCGTTCCGCCGAGGTCGGCCAGTGGCTCGGCCAGCTCCCGGAGCGGTGCCAGTGCGTCTTCGCCCTCCTCGACCGGGCCCGCGTAACAGCCGAGAACGGCTATCTTCGTCTCGTGGACGACCTCGGACGGGAACAGCTCCTCCTCCGGGATCTCGCCCGCGAACGCGAGCGTACTCACCTCCCGGGGTGCCGAGGCGACGTACTCGCGGTAGCCCCGGAGGACCGTCTCCAGTTCCCCGCCGGGGTAGAACACGAAGGCGGTCGCCACCTCCGGCCCGACGGGATGGAGGTCGAACTCGAAGGCGGTGACGACGCCGAAGTTGCCGCCACCACCCCGGAGCCCCCAGAAGAGGTCGGGGTTCTCCTCGGCGCTGGCGGTCAGGAACTCGCCGTCGGCCGTGACGAGCTCGACCGACCGGAGGTTGTCACAGCTCAGCCCGTACTTTCCGCGGAGGTGGCCGATGCCGCCGCCGAGCGTGAGCCCGGCGACGCCGGTGTCCGAGACGACTCCGCCGGGCGTCGCGAGGCCGAACCGCTGGGTCTCGCGGTCGAGGTCCGCCCACGTGGCGCCGGCCTGGACCCACGCGGTCCGTGCCTCGGGGTCGACCCGGACGGCGGTCATCCCCGAGAGGTCGACGACGAGCCCGTCGTCACGGACGGCCGTCCCGGCGACGTTGTGCCCGCCGCCGCGGACCGCCAGGGGGAGGTCGCTCTCCCGGGCGAACGTCACCGCGTCGACGATGTCCGCGACGCCCGCACACCGCGCGATCAGGGCGGGTCGCCCGTCGATCATCCCGTTCCAGACCGCCCTCGCGTCGTCGTAGTCGGCGTCGCCGGGGCGGACGACCCGTCCGTGGAACCCCTCGACGAACCCTTCGATCCGTTCCTCGTCGATCGTTCGCTGTGCCATGGCGGACCGGAGGACGGTGGAGGTGTTGGCCTCATCGGCGGAGAACCGTTTCGCCGTCCGAACGCCGTTTCGGGGGCCGAGACGAGTTCCGCGACGCGTACGCGCCAGAGTTACTACCCGTGCCGACCTCTACCACACGGGTGAGCACGATGGGCGCCGACGAGGACCAGCCGACCGAGGGATCGAACACCGACGACCGGCGATCGGTTCCCACTCCGGGATCGCCGGTCCTGGAGGCACTCCTGGAGAACGAGCGCAACCGCCGCCACCTCGGCCGCCGGCTGGAGGCCGCGGGCGACCGCGTCGACACGGACCTGCTCGGCGACGTCGTCCGGCACGGGCCGGCCCTGGAGGCGCTCCGCGAGGGGCCGCTCGACCGAAGGGGGATCGAGGAACGTCTCGACGTCTCGCGGGCGACGAGCCACCGTCTGACCAGGTGGCTCGACGAACGGGAT